>JAEZEN010000557.1 GCA_023433185.1 Pseudomonadota bacterium
CATGGCGGCCGGCATGGCCGCGCCGCGCGACAGCGACATGCAGCACGCGCAGCTCGGCGTCGCGGTCGCGGGCGGCCCGGCGGGCGACCTGCGGCGCGGCGACCTCGTGTTCTGGCCGGGCCATGTCGCGATTCTGGCGGCCCCCGACCGCATCGTTCACGCCAGCGGGCATCACATGATGGTCGTCGTGGAGCCGCTCGCCGATGCGCTTGCGCGGATCGGCCGGGCGGGCGTGCAGCCGCTCGCCGTCAGGCGACCGACGCCCGCCCCGGGCCCTGCCCCCGTTCCGCCCCTGCGGGATAGCGGAGGGCGCACGGCATCAGTCGTGTGATGCTCCCGGGTCTTCCTCCGGCACGGGGGGCGGCCGCCGCTGGGGGATCGCGGCCTCCACCCAGCGCAGCACGACGAGGACGAACGCGGCGAAGATCGTGGCGAGGATGGCGATGAAGTAGTAGCCGATGCCGCAGGCGACGCCGATCGCGCCCGACAGCCAGAGGCTTGCGCCTGTCGTCAGGCCCTGCACCTGGCCCCGCGCGAAGATGATGCTGCCGGCGGCAAGGAAGGCGACGCCGGCGGTGACCGCTTCGATGATGCGGATCGGGTCGCTCTGGGTGCCCGCGCCGTCGGCACGCTCCGCCAGCTCGAGCGTCAGGACCGCAAAGGTGGCGGCCGCGAGCGCGACGAGGATATGCGTCCGCATGCCGGCCGGCCGGGCGAGATATTCGCGATCGAATCCGATCACGCCACCGAGCAGCACCGCGGCGATGAGCCGGAAGGCGATCACGTCGATGCCGAGTTCGCTGTCGAAGAGAGTCTCGAGGTCTGACACGCGCGCCCTCCCAGCCGGCAACCGTGGAGAACGCGGCACGTCACGGTTTGTTCCCGACGCTATCGTCCCGAGCCGTCGAACAGCACCGATGTCGGCTTGATCGACTGGGCGGCTTCTTCCTCCTCGCCGCGCTCGGCGATCGCCTGCAGCATGGTGACCGTATCGCGCACGACCTGCCCGGCGTTCTTCCGGTAGTCGCGGTGCACCTCGTCGGCCAGCTTACGGAGACGGTCGAGATCCATGCGGAGGCCCGCCTCGGATGGCTTGGCGGTCTCGGCCACGTAGCCGACCGAGCGGAAGTGATACACGGCATCGAGGAGCAGCGGCACGATCTCGTGCTCGTCCAGCCCGCGCTCGTCCATGATCTCCACGATGGCCGAGAACAACGCCGACTGGTCCTCCTCGTAGAGCCGGTCGGCCTCGCTCAGGTCCTCGTCGATGGGCGGGTGCTCGTCGGCCATCAGCCTGCCGTCCCCTGCGCGATCGGCGGCTGGAACGACCAGCCCATGTCCCACGGGAAGTAGATCCAGGTGTCCTGGCTGACCTCGGTGATGAAGGTGTCGACCAGCGGCCGGCCGGCCGGCTTGGCATACATCGTCGCGTAGTGGCACTTCGGCACCATGTCGCGCACGACCCGGGCCGTCCTCCCGGTGTCGACGAGATCGTCGATCACCAGGACGCCGGCCCCGCCGCCCTCGGCGAGATCGACGATGTCGCGCCCCACCGGCTTCAGCACCTCGATGCCGCCCTGCTCCTTGTAGTCGTGGTAGGAGGCGACGCAGACCGTTTCGATCAGTCGGATGCCGAGCTCGCGGGCGATGATCGCCGCCGGCACGAGGCCGCCGCGCGTCACGCAGACGATCGCCTCCCACTTGCCGCGGTCCGCCAGCCGCCAGGACAGCGCCCGCGCGTCCCGGTGAAACTGGTCCCAGGACACCGGGAAGGCCTTGTCGCTCCGCGCGTCGCTCATCGTCTCATCTCCGTTGGTGCGCGACCCTGAGCAAAATCAGCGGCGCCATGCAAGCGTGTCGGCGATCCACGGGAAAACGGAACCGGCCCAGACCTGCTGCCCCATGCCGCCGCAATGGCCCCCGGCGCCGCTCTCGGCGCGGAGCCTGAGGAGCTTCTTCTCGCAGGTGAGCTTGGCGAGGACCATGTCGGACTGGGAGGCGAAGTCGCCTTCGCAGTCGACGACGAGCGTCGGGCAGCGGATCAGGCCGGCGTGGCCCTCGAGCGTGTAGCCGGCCTGCATGCGGAGAAAGTCGCCCACCGTCCTGGCGCCCATGGTCGTCATGCGCGGCGCGAGGAAGGCCTTTATCGCCGGGACATGGAGAACCTGCTCGAGCAGGTCGTCGACGACCGGGTCGGCCGCCATGATCCGCTCCCAGGCGCCCTCGCCCCACGACGCGGGCAGGAACCTCGGCACCAGCATCGCCTTCACGCGGGAAACGAATTCATACTGCCCGGGATCGCAGACCAGCGCCGCCAGCCGGTGCTCGTGCGCGGCACCGCGCGGCGCGAGGTAGCCGCCGAGGCTCCGTCCCACCAGCACGAGCTTGCCCGGATCGACGCCCTCCTGAGCCACGAGCCAGTCGAGCGCCGCGGTCAGCGCCGCTTCGAAATCGGGACGCATCGGCACCCGCTGGTCGTAGAGCATGCCGCCCTGCCCGGGTCCCTCGAAGGCGAAGACATCCATGCCCCGGGCGAGGGCCATCCAGGCCGTCTCGGAATAGGCGGACTCCGCCGTCGAATCGTAGCCGGGAATGAGGATGATCGGCGGCCGCGGGGCCGGCGGCCCCGGCTGGCGCAGGTGGTAGGCGCCCATCGTCGCGGCGCCGAGCCGGATCGCCGCGGTCGTCGACCGCCACGGGAGCAGCTGCAATGCCGACCGGAAGGCGGCGCGGTGGCCCCGCCAGCCGGTCTGGAGGCGCGGATCGTCGAGGTCCTCGCGAACGTAGAAGAACGCCTGCCGCCAGTACTCCATCGCCCGGAGCCACGCGCCGGCGGCGCTTTCGCGATGCCGGCCGGCCGCCTCGGCCAGTGCTTCGGCGCGCCCGGCTGCCGCCGACCACGCGGTGTACCACCCGGCCGCGTCGCCCGCCTTTGCCGCGCTGGCGGCGACCAGGACTTCCCCGAGGTCGGCGGCGCCGCAATAGCTCGCGGCGAAGGTGCGCTGGAGCTGTGCGTCGTAGTCGGCATCGTCGTAGAGAAGCTTCATCGGGACGGTCCTCGTGACTCAGATGGCGGCGAGCTTCGCCCGCACCTCGGCGAGCATGGCAAGCACCGCCGCCTCCGCTTCCGCGAGCCGGCCTTCCTCCCGCGAGCGGAGCACGAGTGTCGTGGTGAAGCCGGTGACCGGATCGAAGGCGGGATAGCTGCCCATCGATACGTCCGGGTAGGCGGCCTGCACCGCCCCGAGCCCCGCCGCGATGTCGCCCTCCTTGAGGCCGGCCGAAACCGAGCGCGACAGCATCTTCCTGCCGGTGGCCAGCCGCGGCGCCAGCGCGTCGAGCATCGCCTGCATGATCGCCGGCACGCCGGCCATCACGTGGACGTTGCCGATGGTGAAGCCCGGCGCCTTCGATACCGGGTTCTCGATCAGCGTCGCGCCTTCGGGGATGCGCGCCATGCGCAGCCGGGCCTCGTTGAGCTGGTCCTCCGGGATCCGCTCGAGCAGCATCGCCACGGCGCGCGGATCGACGTCGATCGGAACGCCGAGCGCCTTCGCCACCGAATCGGCGGTGATGTCGTCGTGGGTCGGGCCGATGCCGCCGGTGGTGAAGACGTGGTCGTAGCGAGTCCGGAGCGCGTTCACCGCGGCGACGATCTCGGCCTCGATGTCCGGCACGACCCGCACCTCGCGGAGATCGATGCCGATGTTGGTCAGGTATTCGGCGATGTAGCCGATGTTCTTGTCCTTTGTCCGCCCCGACAGAATCTCGTCGCCGATGACGAGGACCGCCGCCGTGACCGCCCGCAGGGGCCCGCCCGCTTCCGACATCCGCACCACTCCCGTTGCTTGCCCACCTGTCGGCCGGCAATGAATCGCAGGCAGGCGGGATTTGCGCTAGCGCAAAGTGTGCCGGGGCCGGACCTGCTCTCATCGCTGACCTGAACCCGCCGGACCGAACGCCATGCGACCCGAGCTTGCCATCCGCTACGCCGAGGAGCGCCTGCCGCGATACACGAGCTATCCCACCGCGCCGCAATTCGGGCCGGCCGTGGGCCCGCCGACCTACGAAACCTGGCTCGGCGATGTTCCAGACGGCGCCACCGGCTCCCTCTACGTCCACGTCCCGTTCTGCCGGCGGATGTGCTGGTACTGCGGCTGCAACACCTCCGTCGCCTCGCGCCCCGAGCCGATTGCCGACTACGTCGCCGCGCTCGGGACCGAGATCGCTATGGTCGCGACCCGCCTGCCGCGACGCCTCGCGGCATCCCATGTCCATTTCGGCGGCGGCACGCCGACGATCGTGACGCCGGGACAGCTCCGTCTCCTCGTCGACCGGCTCCGCGCCGCCTTCGATGTCCTGCCGGACGCCGAGCTGGCCATCGAGATCGACCCGCGGGTGCTCACTGCCCCGATGGCCTCCGCCCTCGGTGCGGCCGGGGTGACCCGGGCGAGCCTCGGCGTCCAGAGCCTCGACCCCGCCGTACAGGCTGCCATCAACCGCCTGCAGGGCCTCGACGGGACGATGCGGGCCGTCGACCGCCTGCGCGGGGCCGGCGTCGCCGGGATCAACATCGACCTCATCTACGGCCTGCCGCGCCAAACCGTCGCCTCGGTGATCGCCACGGCCGAGGCCTGTGCAGCCCTTCGCCCAGACCGGCTGTCGGTGTTCGGCTATGCCCACGTCCCGGGCTTCAAGCGCCACCAGCGCAGGATCGACGAGCGCACCCTGCCCGGCGGCCCCGAGCGCGCCGCCCAGGCCGAGGCGATCGCCGCGACCCTCGCGGCCGCCGGCTATGTCCGCATCGGCCTCGATCATTTCGCCCTGCCCGAGGACCCGATGGCGCGCGCCGCCGGGGCCGGCAGCCTCCACCGCAACTTCCAGGGCTACACCACCGACACCGCCGACCTGCTCCTCGGCCTCGGCGCCTCGGCCATCGGGCGGCTGCCGCAGGGCTACGTCCAGAACGCGGCGGTGACGCGGGACTACCTCGCGGCCATCGCCGGCGGCCGGCTCGCCACGGTCCGGGGCCGCGCGCTCCGCGGCGACGACCGGCTGCGGGCCGAACTGATCGAGCGGCTGATGTGCGACTTCGCGGTCGACATCGCCGCCGTCTGCCGGCGCCACGACAAGACCGAGGCGGCGGTCGCCGACGCCTTCCCGGCGCTCGACCGGCTCGCCGCCGACGGCATCCTCCGGCGCGAGGGCAGCCGGGTCGCCATGAACGAGGACAGCCGGGATCTCGTCCGCGTCGCCGCCGCTGCCTTCGACGCCTACCGGGACGGCACGGGCGCGCTCCACAGCCGCGCCCTGTGAGGTGATGGTGCATCCCCGCCGCGGGATGCTAAGCCCCAGCGATGCGCTTTCCCGCTCCCCTCCTCGAAGGCCGTCTCGTCCGCCGCTACAAGCGCTTCCTTGCCGATGTCGAGCTGGCAGATGGAACGCTGGTCACCGTCCACTGCGCCAATCCCGGCTCGATGCTCGGCCTTGCCGAGCCTGGCATGCGGGTGCTCCTGTCGCGCTCGGCCAACGCCGCCCGCAAGCTGCCCCTGTCCTGGGAACTCGTGGAGGCACCGGGCTGCGGCCTCGTCGGCATCAACACCGCGCTGCCCAACCGGCTGGTCGAGGAGGCGCTCCGCGCCGGGCGGATCGCCGAATTCGCCGGCTACCCGACGCTCCGCCGCGAAGTCGCCTACGGCACCGGCTCGCGCGTCGACTTCGTCCTCGCCGGGCCGGGACGCCCGGACGCCTATCTCGAGGTGAAGAACGTGCATTTCTCCCGTATCCCCGGTCTCGCCGAGTTTCCCGATTCCGTGACGGCACGGGGCGCCCGCCATCTCGACGAACTGGTCTCGGTGGTCGCCGCCGGGGGACGGGCGGCGATGCTCTACCTCGTCCAGCGCACGGACGCGGCTCTGATGGCGATCTGCCGCGACCTCGACCCCGCCTATGGCGCCGCCTTCGACCGGGCGCGCCGAGCCGGCGTCGAGATGCTCGCCTATCGCTGCACGATCACCGCCGAGGAGATTGCCGTGGGCGACGCCATCCCCGTCGCGGCCTGAGCCTGCCCGGAAAGCTTGTATCGCGGCGTCAGAATCGTCATATCCTTGGAAAACAGCCTCATCGTCGCGCCCCGGGCGCGGGAGATTTTCCTCGGATGGTGAACTACGTCGACGCGGGTCTCGCGCCGCTCAGGAACGACGGCCAGATCAAGCTCCATGGACCGGAGGCGTTCGCGGGCATGCACCGGGCCGGCCGGCTCGTCGCCGAGTGCCTCGACGCGGTCAACGACATCGTCGCGCCCGGCGTGCCGACCCAGGTCATCGACGACTTCGTCTACGACTTCGGCATGGCCCATGGCGCGCTGCCTGCGACGCTGGGCTACAAGGGCTACACCAAGTCGACCTGCACCTCGATCAACCACGTCGTCTGCCACGGCATTCCCGGCGAGAAGCCCCTTCGTGACGGCGACATCGTCAACATCGACGTGACTTTCATCGTCGACGGCTGGCACGGCGATTCGAGCCGCATGTACAAGGTCGGCGAGGTGAAGCGCGCCGCCGAACGCCTGATGGACGTGACCTACGAGGCGATGATGCGCGGCATCGAGGCGATCCGCCCCGGCCGGACGACCGGCGACATCGGCGCCGCGATCCAGGAGTATGCCGAGGCCGAGCGCTGCAGCGTCGTCCGCGACTTCTGCGGCCACGGCGTCGGCCGGCTTTTCCACGACGTGCCCAACATCCTCCACTACGGCACGCCCGGCGAAGGCGTCGAGCTCAGGCCCGGCATGATCTTCACCGTCGAGCCGATGATCAATCTCGGGCGCCCGCATGTGAAGATCCTCGCCGACGGGTGGACCGCGGTGACCCGCGACCGTTCGCTCTCGGCACAGTACGAGCACTCGGTCGGCGTCACCGAAACCGGGTGCGAGATCTTCACGCTCTCGCCGAAGGGCCTCGTTCCACCGCGCAGCGGAGCATGACGGGGTTCGACGAAAAGTCAGGGGGCGTCCCCCACTACCACGACCACCGCGAACGGCTTCGCGAGCGGTTCCGCGAGATCGGCGGCGAGAACCTCCGCGACTACGAACTGCTCGAGCTCATCCTCTTCCAGGCGATCCCGCGGATCGACACCAAGCCGCTCGCCAAGGCCCTCCTCCAGCGCTTCGGCAGCTTCGCCGAAGTGCTCGCCGCCCCGCCGGCGCGACTGATGGAGGTCGACGGCATCGGCGAGCGGGCGGCCCATCACCTCAAAGTCGTCTACGCCGCCTCGCAGCGCTTCCTCAAGGAGCCGGTGAAGCAGCGCCCGCTTCTCGATTCATGGTCGTCGGTGATCGACTACTGCCGGGCCGCGATGGGCTTCGAGGCGATTGAGCACTTCCGCATCCTGTTCCTCGACAAGCGCAACACCCTGATCGCCGACGAGGTCCAGCAGAGCGGCACCGTCGACCACACGCCGGTCTATCCGCGCGAGGTGGTGAAGCGGGCGCTCGAACTGTCGGCCACCGCGATCATCCTCGTCCACAACCACCCCTCGGGCGACCCGACGCCGTCGCGCGCCGACATCCAGATGACAAAGTCCGTCATCGACATCGCCAAGCCTCTCGGCATCACCGTCCACGATCACATCATCGTCGGGCGGCAGGGCCATGCGAGCCTGCGCGGCCTGCAGCTGATCTGAGCCATGCCCCGGCCCGGCAGCGCCGGACCGGAGCCGGGTCGGGAGATCAGTCGACGTTGCGGGGATCGTCCGCGGGGTCGATGTACTTCACGTCGAAAGGCCCCATGCCATTGAGCTGCACGACGGATTCGGTCTCGGCGAAGAGGTAGTGCGCCATGCCGGAGGGAAGGTGGAAGAACGTCCCCGTCGGCATGCCCTCGAGCGCCGCCCGGTCGACCTTCTCGCCGGACTGGATGACGAGCTCGCCGGAGAGGACGACGATGAATTCGTCCTTCGAATGCATGTGGGGCGGGACGATGAAGCCCGCGGGGAACTTCAGGCGGAGCACGAACGGCCCTTCCTCCGCCGGGCTGCCGAGCAGCCCTGCGGCCTGCGCCCCCGGGGGAAGCGACGGCGGCGCCGGCCCCCATTCGATGGCGTCGCCGGAAACGACGGTGTGATGCGGCTCGTGCGCCTGTACGGACATCGCGGCAACCGCCAGGATGGCGGCGAAGGACACGGCGGCGGCTGTTGCAGTCGTTGCGAATCTCATGGCTTGGCCTCTTGTCTCATCCGCTCCGGATCGGAGCTTCGATGGGCAGAGACCTGACGTATCCCAGCCGCCGCATCCTCATGCGATCGAAGGAGCGATCACCGCACTTGCGGTATGGTTCCGCGTTCCGGCACGACCACTGACCTTCGCCGCTCGCTCCTGACGACATCGGACACGGCCATCGACTAGGCGTTGCCCCGCCGCGCCGTCGCGGCGCCAATCACCGCTGTTTCGTCTGCCGCACCCGCCGGCATGACCCGCCACGCCCCGCCCGTCCCTCTCGGCCTTACCGAGGCCCGCCGCCTCTGGCTCGGCGCCCAGCGCCTCGACACGCCTGAGCCCTTCGGCGCGGGGCCGGGCGCGGCGCGGGCGGCGGTCGCCCATCTCGGCTACGTGCAGATCGACACGATCAACGTCATCGAGCGCTGCCACCACCACATCCTCTTCACCCGCATCCCCGCCTACCGCCGCGCCGACCTCCACCATGCCCAGGCCGTCGATCGGAGCGTCTTCGAGTACTGGACGCATGCGCTGTCCTACGTGCCGACCGCCGACTTCCGCTTCTACGTCGCGGCGATGAAGCGTCACAGCCGGGACGGCCACGCCTGGTTCGGCAAGGTGACGCCGGCCGACCTCCGCAAGGTGCTGCGCCTGCTCCGCGACAACGGCCCGCTCTCGATCCGCGACATCGACGATGACGTGCTGGTCGAGAAGCATCATCCATGGGCGAGCCGGAAGCCGTCGAAGGCGGCGCTGCAGCTCGCCTTCTTCATGGGGCGGGTGGTGGTCGCAGCCCGCAGCGGCATGCTCAAGACCTACGACCTGACGGAGCGCCACTTCGACTGGGAGAAACCGCCGCGGCCCGCCTCGGAGCGCGACACCGCCGCGTATCTGCTCGACCGCGCGCTCCGCGCCCAGGGGGTCGTCAGCCTCGAGTCGATCACCTACGGGGACGTGAAGTGGAAGGCCGCGGTCGGTCGGGCGATCGAGGCCCGGGTCCGCAAGAAGCGGCTCGTGCCCGTCGCCCTCGAAGGTGGCGGACGGCAGGCGCACTGGGCGGCGCCCGAAGCGCTCGCGGCAATTCCGCCGGCCACCGACGCCGTCCATATCCTCTCGCCGTTCGACCCGCTCGTCATCCAGCGCAAGCGTCTCGCCTTCTTCTTCGGCTATGACCACGTCTTCGAGGCCTATGTGCCCAGGGCGAAGCGCGTCTACGGCTACTTCGCCCTGCCGGTGCTGGAGGGCGACCGCATCGCCGCCGTGCTCGACCTCAAGACGGACCGCGCCGCGGGGCGCCTCCTGATCCAGCAATGGACCTGGACGGAGGGCTCGGAGAGCGCCGCCACGAAGCAGCGGATCGAGGCCGAGCTGGGCCGCTTCGAGCGCTTCCAGCTCGACGCCTGACGAGGGCGGGGCAGCCGGCTCCACGGGCACCACTGCATCCAATTCGACACAAACTTATGTATAACGCGCCAGGATTGCACTCTCTCGGGGCGCGCAGCTAGAATCCTTCCGGGCCGGGGTCGCCCGACATGCGGGGGAGCGCGTGAGATCGGCGGTGGCCGGCCCTTTTTGGACCAGGGGGGACACCACCATGGCACTGCCTGTCGTGCAACATCTCTACGGCTGGCCCGTCTACGATTCGGAAGAGGTTTTCTTCGATTCCATCGATGACGGGACGTTCCGCACACCGACCTCGACCAAGCTCGTCCTCGAAACACCCTACGGCATGAAGATCGTCTTCAAGGGCGAATTCACCGTGGTGGAAGGCGTGCTGACCGGCGGCACCGTGACATCTTTCGCGGCGTTCGCCGGCCCGACGAAGGTCCTGACCGGAAGCGGCTACGAACTCGACGCCGTCGATCTGGTCGAGGCGATCGGCCTCTGGCAGGCGTCCGACCAGCAGCCGCTCTCGGACCTGCTCCTCGACATCCCGACCAAGTACATCGGCTCGAAGCAGGACGATTTCCTCTATGCCGAAGGCATCGGCTCGAAGATTCTCGGCAAGGCCGGCAACGACTACGTGATCGGCGGCGACGTCGACCAGGTGCTGAAGGGCGGCAAGGGCGACGATCTCCTCTTCGCCCATGACGGCTTCGCGTTCATGTATGGCGGCAAGGGCAGCGATGTGTTCGTGTTCGCCGACCCCTCCCTGCCCAGCAAGATCAAGGACTTCAATCCGAACAAGGACCTCATCGGCCTCGACGGCTGGGGCTTCGACGCGATCGGTCCGGGCTTCCTCGCCGACGACCAGTTCCGTGTCGGCAAGCAGGCCAAGACGGAATCGCAGATCATCATCTACGACAAGAAGACCGGAAAGCTCTACTACGACGGCGACGGCTCGGGCCCGGATGCCCAGATCCAGTTCGCCAAGGTCGGCAAGGGCCTCGATATCTCCGCCGGCAACTTCTTCGGCGAACTGTTCGGCCACGCCGTCTGACCCACCATCGGAGGGTCCCTTCGGCAATGACGGGACCCTCCGGCCGGGAGCACTCTCAAGCGCGCCCCTTCCCACGGGCGCGCCGAACGTGGATGATCGGCATCGTGCCCTGTGTCGAGGCCGTGGATGTCGAGACTGCCTGCCCTTGCCGCCCTCCTGTCGCTCGCCGGCGCAGCGGTCGCGCTCCCGTCCCATGCCGCTGGCGTGGCCCCCGACATTCCCGCCTGCGCGCTCCTTGCGAGCGATGAGGTCGCCGCCGCCTTCGGCGAGGTGGTCGCCGAGACCGAGCGGCCGCCGGTGGGCGGCGCCGCCGGCCAGGGCCGCATGACGACCTGCTTCTGGATGCCGGCCGACGGTGGCCCCGGCGCCACGGTATCGCTTCTCGTCTGGAGCTGGCCGGAGAGGCATCCCGCCGCCGACGGCTTCCTTGAGGCGTTCCGGCTCGCCGAACACCCCGACCGCCTCCCGCCGGTCGCGGTCGCGGTCGGCGAGGAAGCGCTGTGGGACGGCGACCGGCTGCATGTGCGGCAGGGCAGCGTCGGCTTCACGCTCGCGGCGAGTCTCAATGCCCTCGACGTGCCGCCCGACGCCGAGGCGAAGCTCGTGGCGCTCGGCAGGCAGGTCGTCGACCGGCTGCCTTGAACGGCGCCGGCACGGCGCCCCAGATCACGGGTGGCGTCCTTCTTGCTTCCCGTTCTAGGATGACGGCACCGGATCCAGGGGAGGCGCATGGCCGCAGCTTTCGACGAAATGACGCTCACGGACGGCACCAGCCGTCCCGGCTATGCCGTCCTTCGCCGCTGGCTGGAATCGGTCAGTCCCGAGAGCCTCGCCAACCGGCGCGTCGAGGCGGAACTGCTCTTCCGCCGCATCGGCATCACCTTCGCGGTCTACGGCCAGAACGAGGCCGAGGAACGCATCATCCCCTTCGACATCATTCCCCGGGTTCTCACCCGGCCCGAATGGGACCGCCTGTCGCGCGGCCTCGAGCAGCGCGTGCGGGCGATCAACATGTTCCTCAAGGATCTCTACGGCCCCGCCGAGATCCTCCGGGCCGGGGTGGTGCCGGAGGACCTGATCTACCGCAATCCCTACTACCGCCCCGAAATGGCGGGCCTCAAGCTGGCCCATGACGTCTATGTCCACATCGCCGGCATCGACCTCGTGCGGACCAGCGAGGACGAGTTCTATGTGCTCGAGGACAACGCCCGCACGCCGTCGGGCGTCTCGTACATGCTCGAGAACCGCGAAGTGATGATGCGGGTCTTCCCCGATCTCTTCGCAGAGCACCGGGTCGACCCCGTCGAGACCTATCCCGACGAACTGCTCGCCACGCTCAAGTCGGTCGCGCCGCCCACGGCCCACGCCGAGCCGACCGTGGCGCTGCTCACCCCCGGTCCGTTCAACAGCGCCTACTACGAGCACTCCTTCCTCGCCGACAAGCTCGGGATCGAGCTGGTCGAGGGCCGCGACCTGCTGGTGGTCGACGACGAGGTGGTGATGCGTACCACCGAGGGCTTCAAGCGCGTCGACGTCCTCTACCGGCGGCTCGACGACGAGTTCCTCGATCCCCTCACCTTCAACCCCGGTTCGGTCCTGGGCGTGCCGGGCCTGATGAATGCCTACCGGGCGGGCAACGTGACGCTCGCCAATGCCGTCGGGACGGGCGTCGCCGACGACAAGGCGGTCTATTCCTACATGCCCGAGATCGTCCGCTTCTACATGGGCGAGGACGCGATCCTGAAGAACGTGCCCACCTGGCGCTGCCGCGAGAAGGACGCCTGCGCCTACGTGCTCGAGCACCTCGACGACCTGGTCGTGAAGGAGGTCGCAGGCTCGGGCGGCTACGGCATGCTGATCGGGCCGCGGTCCGACAAGGCGACCCGGGAGGCCTTCGCGCAGAAGATCCGGGCGAACCCCGAGAACTACATCGCCCAGCCGACACTGGCATTGTCCACCTGCCCTACCTTCGTCGACGAGGGCATCGCCCCGCGCCACGTCGATCTCCGGCCGTTCGTCCTCACCGGCGCCGACAAGGTCCGCATCGTCGCCGGCGGCCTGACGCGGGTCGCGCTCGCGCAGGGGTCGCTCGTGGTCAATTCGAGCCAGGGCGGCGGGACCAAGGACACCTGGGTGGTCGACGGATGAGGCCCGCCTTCCCGACCGCCGCCCCCGCGCCCGGCCCCGCCTTATGCTGAGCCGCACCGCCGACACGCTCTTCTGGCTCGGCCGCTATGTCGAGCGCGCCGACAACACGGCGCGGATCATCGATGCCGCGAGCCGGCTCGCGACGGTGCCGGTCGCCTATGCCGGGCGCACGACCGAATGGGAATCGGCGCTCGCCGGCGCCGGCGCCCTCGCCGCGTTCGAGGCGAGCCACGGCGCGCCGGACCGCGACTCGGTGATCGACTACCTCGCCTTCTCGCCGGCCAACCCCTCGAGCATCCGCTCCTGCCTCGACACCGCGCGCGCCAATGCGCGCTCGGTACGGACGGCGCTGACGGCGGAGATGTGGGAGGCGCTCAACGGTGCCTGGCTCGAACTGAAACGCTTCGACGGCACGAAAATGGACGGCCAGAGCCTCAACACGTTCCTGTCGAGCGTCAAGGAGGCATGCCTCAGGTTCGACGGCTCCGCCTACCGCACCATGCTGCGCAACGACGTCTACTACTTCCTCCGTCTCGGCTTCTATCTCGAACGCGCCGACAACACGGCGCGGATCCTCGACGTGAAGTACCATGTGCTCCTGCCCCAGGAGGCGAGCGTCGGGGGCGGCCTCGACTACTTCCAGTGGGCCTCGATCCTTCGCGCCGTGTCGGCGCTGACCGCCTATCGCTGGGTGTATCACGACAGCCTCAAGCCCTGGCTGATCGCCGACCTCCTCATCCTCAACGAGCAGATGCCGCGCTCGATCGCGAGTTGCTACGGCAACCTCGCCAACTATCTCGACGAACTGTCGCAGGCCTATGGCCGTCAGGGCCCGTCGCAGCGCACCGCACGCTCGATCCGGACGCGGCTCCAGAACACGACGATATCGGAGATCTTCCAGCGCAAGGGCCTGCACGAATTCCTCACGGAATTCATCGCCGACAATAGCCGGCTGGGCGATGCCATCGCCGAACAGTATCTCGCCTGAGCCCTCGCCATGCGCCTCCGCATCCTTCACCAGACCGCCTACAGCTACGCGACGCCCGCCAGCCGGGCGATCCAGATCCTCCGCCTCACGCCGCGCGGCCACGATGGCCAGTTCGTCGTCCACTGGCGGATCGACGTCGACCGCGACTGCCGCCTCCAGTCGTCGACCGATCCCTTCGGCAACCGCGTGCATTCGTTCACCGTCGAAGGACCGCTCGACGGCCTCGTGATCACCGCCGAGGGCGATGTCGAGACGCAGGACATGACCGGCATCGTCCGCGACCAGATCGAGCGCCTTCCGGCCGGCATCTTCCTCCGCGACACACCGCTCACCACCGGCGACGCCGCTATCCACGCCCTCGCTAACGACGTGGCGGCCGGCACCGGCCCCAACCCGCTGGATTTCTTTCACGCCCTCATGCTCGCCATCCGCGAGCGGATGCGCTTCGACGTGAACGCCACGGACAGCGGAACCAGCGCCGTTGAGGCCTTCGCGCACGGCCACGGCGTCTGCCAGGACTTCGCCCACGTCTTCATCGCGGCCGCGCGCCATCTCGGCCACCCGGCACGCTATGTCGGCGGCTACCTGTTCCAGCCGGCCCTGCAACAGCAGCAATCGCAGACGGCGGGCGGCCAGCGGCAGTCGCTGCAGCCGGCGAACGCGCAGGATGCCGGGCATGCCTGGGCCGAGGCCCTGGTGCCGGACCTCGGCTGGGTCGGCTTCGATCCCGCCAACGGCGTATCGCCGACCGACGCCTATGTGCGGGTCGCGGTGGGGCTCGACTATCTGGGCGCCGCCCCGGTGCGCGGCACGCGCTATGGCGGCAGCGGCGAAGAGCTTTCGGTCAAGGTCGTGGTGCAGGATGCCTCGCGCAGGGAGCGGTGAACCGCGGGGGGTGACTTTTTTGCCATTGCCAGCGTCGCCGGTTGGACCGAAATTCCGGCCGCCGGAATCGGGATGACGGAACGGACATGACCTATTGCGTCGGCATACTCGTCCGAGAGGGCCTGGTGATGATCGGCGACACCCGCACCAATGCCGGGGTCGACAACATCGCGACCTTCCGGAAGCTCCATCTGTTCGAGACGCCGGGGGAGCGGGCGATCGGCTTCGCCTCGGCGGGCAACCTGTCCGTCGCCCAGTCCGTGTTGTCGATGGTGACGGAGGGCTTCCGCAATCCCGAAACGGGGGAAACGGAGCGTCTGCTCGCGGTCGACACGATGTTCGCGGCGGCCCAGCTCGTCGGCCGGGCGGTCCGCGAGGTGCACCGCATCGGCAACCTGTCGAAGGAGCAGAGCCAGTCCGGCGCCTTCGACGTGACGATCCTGCTCGGCGGGCAGCTCCGCGGCGGCCGGCTCCGCCTCTTCATGGTCTACAGCGCCGGCAACTTCATCGAGGCGACACAGGACACGCCCTACCTTCAGATCGGCGAGCACAAGTACGGCAAACCGATCCTCGACCGTTCGATCAGCGCCGAGACCAACCTCGCCGACGCTCTCAAGCTCGGCCTGATCTCGATGGATTCGACGATCCGCTCCAATCTCTCGGTCGGTCTGCCGATCGACATCCTCACCATCCGGCGCGACACCTACGAGGCCGACATGGTCTACCGGATCGACGACAGCGAACCCTATTTCCACGACCTTCGCGAGAAATGGTCGTCGGCCCTTCGCGCCGCCCACCAGGCGATCCCCGCCCCGCCCTACCCGCCCCGACACCCGTCCGAGTGACCGATCGCCCGGTCGCGATGCGCGGTGGATTGGATGCCGCGCCGCGATCGGATAAGGAAGCCCACCACAACATCCCTCG
>JAEZEN010000602.1 GCA_023433185.1 Pseudomonadota bacterium
CGGTCTGCATGTGCTTGCCGTTGACGTCGAGGAACATGTCGAGGTCCTGGACGTCCTTGATCTCGTCGCGGGTGACGAGCCACGGGCCGAGCGGGCCGAAGGTCGGGCAGCCCTTGCCCTTGGTCCATTGGCCGCCGCGCTCGATCTGGAACGAACGCTCCGAGACGTCGTGGCAGACGGCGTAGCCGGCGATGTGCTTGAAGGCGTCCTTCTCGTCGATGTAGCTGCCGGCCTTGCCGATGATGATGGCGAGCTCGACTTCCCAGTCGGTCTTCTTCGACCCCTTGGGGATCATCACGTCGTCGTTCGGACCGACGATGCAGGACGGCGCCTTGTTGAAGACGATCGGCTCGGCGGGGATCGGCGAATTGGTCTCGATCGCGTGGTCGGTGTAGTTGAGGCCGATCGCGATGAAGTTGCGGACCTGGCCGACGCAGGCGCCGATGCGCACGCCCTTCTTCACCGCCGGCAGGTCGGCCGGCTTCGCCTTCCGCGCCTTGGCGATGGCGCCGGCGGCAAGCGTCGCGGGGGTGATGTCGGGGATGATCGCCGAGAGGTCGCGGATCACGCCGTCCTTGTCGAGGAGGCCGGGCTTCTCGCGGCCCTTCGGGCCATAGCGCAGGAGCTTCATTGTCGTCGCTTCTCCATGTTCGGGATGTCGGGGCGGCCTCAGAAGGTGCGGGACAGAAGGCCGCCGTCAACCAGGATGTTCTGCCCGGTGATATAGCCCGCGTGGACCGAGCAGAGGAAGGCGCAGGTCTGGCCGAATTCCTCGGCCGTGCCGAAACGGCGGGCGGGGATCGCCCGCGCCGAGTCCGCGGCCGCCTGTTCAAGCGGAATGCCGGCCCGGGCGGCTTCGCGTTCGATGCCGGATTGTAGGCGCTCGGTATCCATCCGGCCGGGCAGCAGGTTGTTCACGGTGACGTTTCGGTCGGAGACCTCGCGGAGCACGCCGCCAAGGAAGGCGGTGAGGCCGGCCCGGGCGCCCGACGACAGGTCGAGTCCGGCGATCGGCGCGAGCACCGAGGACGAGGTGATGTTCACGATGCGGCCGAACCCGCGCGCCGCCATGCCGTCGATCGTCGCGGTGATCAGTTCGATCGGCGTCACCATGTTCTGGACGACGCCGGCGACGATCTTCTCGCGGTCGAGCTCGCGGAAACCGCGCCGGGGCGGGCCGCCATTGTTGTTGACGAGGATGTCGGGCTCGGGGCAGGCGGCGAGGAGAGCCGCCTGGATGTCGGGGTCGCTCACGTCGCCGACGACCGGCGAGACCGACACGCCGAAGCGGTCGGCGATGTCGGACGCTGTCGCATCGAGCGAGGCCTCGTCGCGGCCGTTGAGCACGAGATCGACGCCGTTCTCGGCGAGCGCCAGGGCGCAGCCCCGGCCGAGGCCGCGGCTCGAGGCACAGACGATGGCCTTGCGGCCGGAAATACCGAGGTCCAGGTTCCGCCCCTCTTGTTGACCTTCCGACTATCCCGATCGCGCCGTCGGCTCAAGTGTCGAAATCGGGTTGCATCCGGAGGTTTACGCTGCAACAGGTGAGAGCGACAGTGTCCCTGACCTGAATCCGACCGGCACTCCGCCAGCACTCGCACCCGCCATGGACTACTTCCTGCCGCTCCTCGGCTTCGTGGTGATCGCCACCTGCACGCCGGGTCCCAACAACGTCATGGTCCTCGCCTCGGGCGCCAACTGGGGCCTCAGACGCACCTTTCCACACATCCTTGGCATCGCCGTCGGGTTTCCCGTGATGATCGTCGCCGTCGGCTTCGGGCTCGACGCCATCTTCCAGGCCTTTCCGGTGGTCTACGTGATCCTGAAGTGGGTGGCTTTCGCCTACATGCTCTACCTCGCATGGCGGGTCGCCCAGGCCGGCAGGCCGAAGGCCGAGGAGGAGGGCGGCCGTCCGCTCAACCTGATCGAGGCGGCGGCGTTCCAATGGGTGAACCCCAAGGCCTGGGCGATCATCATCGGTGCGGTCGCCCTCTACACCACGCCCACCGGAAACCACTTCGTACAGGTCGGGCTGATCGCACTTCTCTTCGGCCTCGTCTGCATCCCCAACGGCGTGGTCTGGGCGATGTTCGGCACGGCCATCGCGCGCTTCCTCGAGGACGACCGTCACCGGCGGACCTTCAACATCGTCATGGCGCTGCTGCTGATCGCCTCCGTGGTGCCGACCTTGTTCGAGTAGCCTGCGGTCACCGCGGTGTTGGTCGCGACAGTGATGGAGCCCGGCCTCTTGGGCGGGTGACGAGATCGAAGTTTGCCTTCCTCAAATTGTGAGGACGCGAAGCCGCCAAGGTCCGCTCATCCCCGCGCAAGCGGGGATCCAGCCTTTGCATCTCCCACGTATGTCATTGAACGAACTAGATTCCCGCGTGCGCGGGAATGAGCGGCTGAGAAACTTGCGTCCTTCTCAAAGCGGCGTGCACACGCGCAACCGATTCGACCCCCCCGCGTTCCCGGACCAGCAAGAGGAGAGCCGGCATGACTTCATCGAACCGACAGCGGCTGCGCCTTTCCGGCGGGACCGATCTCGCTTTCGCAACGGCGGGCGATACGTCGAAGCCCGCGCTCTTGCTGCTGCACGGCTACCCGAGTTCTTCGCGGACCTTCCGCGATGTCATCCCCGGGCTGTCGCGCGTCGCCTGTGTGGTCGCACCGGACCTGCCGGGCTACGGGGAATCCGACCCTCTTCCAGAACCATCCTTCGCGGCCTTCAGCGATGCGATCATGGAACTGCTCGACCATCTCGGGGTCGCAAGTCAGAAGCGCTTCATCTATCTGCACGACTGGGGCGCGGCGGTGGGACTGCGGATCGCCATGGAGGCGCCGGAACTGGTGGCGGGTCTCATCATCCAGAACGCCAATGCCCATCGCACGGGTTTCGCACCGCAATGGGAAGCGACCTTCGCCTACTGGTCCGACCCCAGCGCGGAGCACACGGCCGAGGCGACCTCGTTCATCACCTTCGAAGGCACGCGCGACCAGTATGTCAGCGGGGTCCCGGACGATGTGGTCGCCACGATCAAGGGCGAACCCTGGGTGGAGGACTGGCGCGTGTTGAGCTTGCCCGGCCGCATTGTGATGCAGCACATCCTCCTCGCCGACTACGGCAGGTACGTCGCCCGTTTCGATGAGATCGGCGCCTGGCTAAAGGAACGGCAGCCGCCGGCGCTTATGATCTGGGGCCGTCACGACGCCTTCTTCGATCTCGCCGAGACGCTGTCGTGGATGGAGGACCTGCCGCGTATGGAAGCCCACATCCTCGACGGCGGCCATTTTCTCCTCGAAACGCACGCCGAGCCTGCGCTCGGGTTGATGATCGAGTTCATCGAGCAGACGCGGGCGAAGTGACCCGCCTGGCGCATCGTCGCCGCCTCGCGACCGTCCCCTCAGTCTGCGTCTCGGTTGAACCCGGGCCGCTTCCGGGGCGGTTATCTCACGATGAACATTGGCCACCGGGTCCGTCACGGAACCGTCTTTGGAATCAGCTAGATCGGCAGAAGATTGGACGCTCCATGGTGGCGTTGTGCTCGATCAGCCTGCTCAGAGGCACTTCCGGACACTGTTCATCTCGGACGTCCATCTTGGCTGCCGCGGCTGCCAGGCGGGCCTCCTTCTGGATTTCCTGCGCTATCACGACGCCGAGCAGATCTACCTCGTCGGGGACATCGTCGACGGCTGGCGGCTGAAGCGGGGCTGGTACTGGCCGCAGGAGCACAACGACGTCGTCCAGAAGCTCCTCCGGAAGGTGCGCAAGGGCTCCCGGGTGGTCTACGTGCCGGGCAATCACGACGAGTTCCTGCGCGACTATGTCGGCTCGACCTTCGGCGGTGTCGAGGTGGTCGACCGCGCGATCCACGAGACCGCGGACGGCTCCCGGCTCCTCGTCATTCATGGCGACATCTTCGACGTGGTGGTCCGCCACGCCAAGTGGATGGCCCATCTCGGCAGCGGCGCCTACAGCGCGGTGCTCGCCGTCAATACCGGCATCAACCGCATCCGCCGCCGGCTCGGGCTGCCCTACTGGTCGCTCTCGGCCTGGACCAAGCTCAAGGTCAAGAACGCGGTGAACTACATCGGCGCCTTCGAGGACGCGCTCGCCAACGAGGCGCGCCGGGTCGGTGCCGATGGCGTGGTTTGCGGCCACATCCACCACGCCCGCATCACCGAGACCGACGGCTTCCGTTACGTCAATTCCGGGGACTGGGTCGAAAGCTGCACGGCGATCGTCGAGCATCACAACGGCCGGCTCGAGATCGTCGAGTGGACCCGGATGCGCGGCCCGCTCGGGGCGGAGGACGGCGACGCCGAGGATGTCGTCGATACCGACCCGTCGCGGGCCGTGGCAAGGTCGGCCGCGTGAGGCTGCTCATCGCGACCGATGCCTGGCGGCCGCAGGTCAACGGTGTCGTCCGCACGCTGGAGCGGACGGGTGAAGAACTGCAGCGCCTCGGCGTCGGGGTGACGATGCTGAGCCCGGCCGAGTTCCGGACCTGGCCGATGCCGACCTATCCCGAGATCCGCCTCGCGCGCGCCATGCCCGGGACCATCGCCGCCGCCGCCGCGGCCGCGAGGCCAGAGGCCGTGCACATCGCGACCGAGGGGCCGATCGGCTTCGCCGTCCGCCGCTGGTGCCGGGGGCAGGGGCGTCCCTTCACGACGAGCTTCCACACCCGCTTCCCCGAATATCTTTCGGCGCGCGCGCCGATTCCGGAGCGGCTGACCTATGCGGTGCTGCGCCGGTTCCACAATGCCGGCCGGGCCTGCATGGTCGCCACCGAGACCCTCCGCAGCGAGCTCGCGGCACGCGGCTTCACCAACATCGTGCCGTGGACGCGGGGGGTCGACAGCGATCTGTTCCACCCGCGCGCGGGCATGCTCCCCGATCTGCCGCGCCCGGTCTTCCTGTTCGTCGGCCGGGTGGCGGTCGAGAAGAACATCGGCGATTTCCTCGCCCTCGACCTGCCCGGCAGCAAGGTCGTGGTGGGTGACGGGCCGGCGCTCGCCGCGCTGCGCGCAGCCCATCCGGACGCCCATTTCCTCGGCATGCGCACGGGCGCGGCGCTCGCGGAGGCCTATGCGGCGGCCGACGTCTTCGTCTTCCCGAGCCGCACCGACACCTTCGGC
>JAEZEN010000030.1 GCA_023433185.1 Pseudomonadota bacterium
GTAGTCGATCATGCGTATTGCGCTCCCGTTGCGACGGACCCGGCGCTGTCGCCCGGGAAGTAGCTCGCGCCACCGCCCGCCGTGTCGATGACCGCGTTCGTCAGGCCGCTGTAGCGGACCCCGGTGATCGCAGCGACGTTCGCGCCGTTCAGCATGGCCGCCATGGGGATGCTGGCAAGCCCTCCGCCGAACAGCCGCACGACAGCCTGATTGCCGCGGTCGAGGCGCCAGAGCGGACCCGGCGGCAACGCGGCGGTCAGTTCACCCATCACCGCCGCCTGCTCGATCGCCTGGCGCGGCAGAAACCCGGAGAGAGGAGTTCCGAGCGCCACCGCCACCGCCCCCGGCCACGGTCGGGCGAAGGCGGCGATCCGCGGCGCGTGTGCTGCCTCGTCGCCCCTCACCAGCGGCAGGTCAAGCAGCATCACCTCCGGAACCGAGGCCACCGGCGACCGCTGCGGCGGCAGCACCCGTGGCTCGTCGTCGTCGTCGACCGTGAGGATGGCGGGATCGATGCGCCGGGCCTCGATGCGGCGGCCCCACGGGTCACGACGTCCATCGTGTCGGTCCTTTCGTTGGGGATGATGAGGTTGCGCGACCGGCCTCGACGGGCCGGGCAGATTCACCGCGGGCGAAGCAGCCGCCGGCTGCTCCGCGCCAGCGGCCGCGTCACGGCCACACGTGTTCGACGATAGCGGGACCATGCCCGAATAGCGTCACGCTGTCAAGGCATATATTCCTACGATATTCAGTGGATGGAATTCAGCTTCAAGACGAAGAGGCCGAAGCAGAACTGCCGAAGCACCTTATCGAGTTCGGGCGGGAACTGAACGGGGCGGCTCCGCGGAACATCCGGCGGCCGGTCGTCCCCGACCTCATCGTCGGAGACCGCCTCCTCGAGCCGCACCGACGAAGCTCGCCTCCAGTTCCTCCTTCAGCCGCTCGTACTGCTCCTGGCTGAGGTTGCCGCCCTCCTTGGCCTGGTAGACCAGCGCGCCCGACGGCCGGGCCGAGTTGTCGAGGAGCGCCTTGTTCCAGGCGCCCGCCGCGTTGTGGATGTCGAGCGCCGTCGCCGCCGCCTCGATCGGCGCGAAGCCGTAGTGGTCGTTGAGCGGGTGGAAGAAGCTGAGATGGAAGATGGGCGGGATGCCGCCGTCCCCGGGGTCGGAGAAGCGCACCGTCCGCCCGGCGACGCTGTACTCGTAGCCCGCGGGCCAGCCGTCTCCGCCCGGCAGCACCTTCATCCGGTCGGGGCGGAGCGCGTGCAGCTCGCGCACCGTGCCGTCCAGCTCCACCGCCTCGACATAGGCGTTGCCGGCGACGAGCAGTTGCCCGACGAGCGTCTCGCGAAACGCGATACCGGCCTGGAGCCGGTTCGGCCGGGCGAGGAGCGCGAGCAGCGGATGCCGGTCGATCTCGTCGTCACCGGCATAGAGCAGCCAGGGCACCGAAGCGACCGCCTCCGCGACCATCCGCACGGAGCGATAGACGATCGGGTTCCTGGCGAAGCCCTCGCGGGCGAGCGCCGCATAGTCGCGCGGCGTCCACGCCGCCCGCCCGCCGCCGTCGAAGGCGATTAGCGCCGCTGTCCGCGACGCCTTGGCCTCGATCGCGGGCGCAGCCGCCCGCCCTCCGAAGAACGGAAGTCGCATCGGTTCCCTCATTGTTTGGATGGACGTCGCCGGGATGGACCTGGGCCGGAAAAGAAAAGCGGCCGGGCAAGGACCGACCGCTGGTCATCTTGTGCGGCGTTGCCCGCAGATCGTCGACGATGGCGGAACCCTACCCGCGTGGCGTCACGCCGTCAAGGACTAAATTCCTAGTGTCGCGCGCTTACCGCGCGCCGCCCTCGGGCGCGCCCGACGCGCCAAGCGTCTCCACCGCCGCCGTCACGACGGCGCGCATGCCGGGCTGGTTGTCCTCGTAGACGATCGCTCCCTCCACCCGCCCGAGCAGTCCCTCGATCATCCGGCTGCCGAAGCCGTAGCGGGTGCCGACCTTGCCGCCGCCCCGGTCTGCCACGGTCAGCCGCACCCGGTTCCCCTCACCCGACAGTGACACCTTGAGCGGGCCCGGGGCGCCACCATAGGCATACTTGTTGGCGTTGATGACCAGCTCGGTGAGGATGAGGCCGAGCGCGATCGCGCGGTCGGTGGGCAGCATCACCGGCTCGAGGTCGCGGACGAATTCCCGCTCCCAGTCGGCGCCGAGCGAGGAGACGAGGTCGGTGAGGAGTTCGTCGAAATAGCGGCCGGCGTCGATCGCGTCGACCTGGTCGGAGAGGTAGAGGCGGCGGTGAACGAGCGACACGGCCGAGATCCGGCGCCGTGCTTCCTCGATCGCCGTCTGCACCGCCTCCTCCTCGGAGGTCCGGCCCTGGAGCGCGAGGAAGCTCGACACCAGCTGCAGGCTGTTCTGCACTCGGTGGTTCACCTCGCGCATCAGGAACTGCTTCTGGCGAAGCAGCACCTCCTTCTCGTCGAGGGTGGCGAAGAGCTGGCGGTTGAGCTCGGCGATCCGCCGGTTCTGCCAGACGGCGACGACGGCGGCGCGAAGCCGGCCGGCTGCCTCGATCTCGGGGATGCTCCAGCGCCGCGCCTGGCCGCGCACCGTCTCGCTCCATGCCGCGAAGCTCGCTCGTGGCGTCAGCGGCTTCCCGACGTCGGGGCTTGCCCCTGCATGGGGATTGCCCACCCAATTGACCACCTGGAGATGCTCGGCCCTGAACCACAGCACCACCCAGGGCTCGCTCGTCGAG
>JAEZEN010000184.1 GCA_023433185.1 Pseudomonadota bacterium
ATGTTGCTCACACGGAGGATGTGGCTATGAGGACCTACGATTTGACACCGCTTTGGCGGTCGAGCATCGGCTTCGACCGGGTTTTCGATCTTCTCAACAACCCGCGAATTCTCGAAGGGCAGGCCGATTGGCCGCCCTATGACATCGCCCGAACCGGCGAGGACACCTACCGCATAACGCTCGCCCTTGCCGGGTTCTCGCAGGACGAGATCGCCATCACGGCACAGCAGAACCTCTTGACCGTCGCCGGCCAGAAGGTTGAGGCGCCCAAGCAGGAGTTCCTTCATCAAGGAATCGCTGCGCGCCCGTTCGAGCACAGGTTCAGCCTCGAAGATCATGTCGAGGTCGAAGGAGCCTCGTTCGAGAACGGCCTGCTGCAGATCGACCTTGTTCGGCGCATTCCGGAGGCGATGAAGCCGCGTCGGATTGCCATCGGTTCGACGGGCAGCGGTTCAGGCAGGCCCGCCAGGACCAAGACCGTCGAGCACGTTCGGGCGGCTTAGGCACGTAGAATGTCGTCGGAGGTGGCTCGTTCGCGGCCCGCCTCGGGCCACCTCCTCTTTGGCAGTGGAGGAGACAGTGATGACCATCCGTTTGAACCCGTCTGACGAGCGACGTCGGGAACCTGATACCGGCTTCGACCTGCAGTCGCTTCTGCATCCGTCCGGAGCGTTCTCGCATCCAAGCGATGTCGTTTTTGATCCCGATCTCACCGTGAGCGAGAAGCGGGCGATCCTGGCATCGTGGGCGTCGGACGCCTGCGCGGTTGAATCTGCCCCGGCGCTCCGTATCGCTCCTGTGGGTAGCCGGCCGGTGACGTTTGATGACGTCATGGACGCGCTACGCATCCTCGACCGGCAGGCTGGCGACTACAACAGACCCAAACCACACTATCGGCGCATTCTCGCCGAGCGTGTCCCGGGTGTCTTCGGCCGGAAGCCGGTCCGAGGGCAGGGTAACCACAGCCCGCAGCCTGGCGCATAGCAGATGGGGTAGTGGATGGATCAGCCACCAACGACACCCGCCGGCCCCAGTGGCGCATCGGATGGCGAGGCCCCCGGCAATGTCATCTTGCTCGCGGAGTATCGGCGGAAACGCCGTGGGCACTCGGACGATGATCCACCCCGGCCTTCACCACAGGCAGCGAGGGCGATTCTCGGCAATCGGTGCGTATGCAGCGCAGTGGCAGGACGGCCTCTGGAATTCTACTCCTGGTCCGACCCCGACCTTCGCCGCCGTCGCCTGAACGACTGCTAGCCATGCTTCCCAATCTTCGGATCTCGCAGACCCACCCGGGGCGAACCAGTCTCGGCCTGCGGCTAGATGGCCGTGCAAGGAGGCAACGATTGCAGCACCCGCCGGGGCGTCGATTGGATCATGGCCATGTGGAGGCTCTGACGATGCTGGGCGACGGCCCTGAGACAAACTCGGCCGTCTCCCCTCAGGAAGGTGTTAATGGCAGCCCTGGGAGAAAGGCTTTGTCTCGGGGAGGAGCCGGCAATGTTGATCGTTCGAACCGCGGGCCTGGCGATCGCGGCATGTTTAGCGGTGCTACAGCCGACTGTGTCGGCCCATGCCGAGGACATCCCGACAGAACCCGCCTACCTCTATCGCGCGGTCGTCGTCCGCGTAATCGATGGCGACACAGTCGATGTCGACATCGATCTCGGGTTCTACGTCTGGATCAAGAAGCAGCGCATCCGGCTACTCGGGATCGATGCCCCTGAAGTCAAGGGCGACACTCGCCCGGAGGGACTGGCGGCAACCGAGCATCTGAAGGCGATGATCGAGGGCGAGTCCATCATCCTGCGCACCGTGAAGGGTGACGATGGCGGAGATCGAGACGACTCCTTCGGACGTTGGCTCGGAACGATCTACCATGGCGACATGGACGTGAATGCCGAGATGATGCGTTCGGGACACGCCATACCATACGAGAGTCGATGACCTCTTCGACATTGCGCCAGTCAGCATTCGGGACTATCGGCAAGCACCGTTCCGGATAGAAGGACAATGGCGAATGCCGAACTGAACCTGAAGAGCATGTCGGTGGCCGATCTCGTCGCGCTGCGCGACAGGGTCCAGGAGGAACTGGCCCGCAAGATCAGCGTCGAACGCAGCGCGCTGGAGAAGCAGATCGCCGCGCTTGCGGAACTGGAGGCCGGCATGTCGGCCCGGCGCAGCGGTGCCGAAACTACCTCTCGTCGCCGCAAGAAGGCCGACGACCCCTCGATCCGCCGGCCGGCCAAGCGTCGTGCTGCCGCGCGCTACAAGGGACCCAACGGCGAGACCTGGAGCGGCTTCGGTCGGGCACCGCGCTGGCTGACGGACCTTGAGCGGCCGGCAAGTCTCGGGAGTCCTATGTCGTCACCAAGTAAGTCCACGGCGCGCGCATTCTCCGAAAACCTGCGGCGCCATGGCTCAGCGCGCGCGCACCATGACCGACGCCGCGTCGCCCCGCCGCATCCACTCATCCAGCTTCGACCAACGCCGGCGCCCTGAGACGTTTTTCACGGCGATCGCGACCGCCTTCTTCTGGCCGACCAGGACCACAAGGCGCTTGCCACGGGTGATGCCCGTGTAGAGCAGGTTCCGTTGAAGCATGGCGTAGTGCTGGGTCAGGATCGGTATTACTACCGCAGCGTACTCCGAACCCTGGCTCTTGTGGATCGTGGCGGCATAGGCAGGCACGAGCGTGTCCAGTTCGCCAAGGCCGTAAGTGACTTTTCGCCCGTCAAACGTAGCATTGAGTTCGCCAGCCTCGGGATCAATGTCGTCGATGTACCCGATGTCACCGTTGTAAACCTCCTTGTCGTAGTCGTTCTCGATATGCATCACCTTGTCACCGGGAGCAAAGGTCCAGCCGAAACGCTCGACCTTGCGATCGCCTGAGGGGTTCAGCGCAGCCTGGAGCTCGATGTTGAGCGAACGTGCGCCCACGCCACCGCGGTTCATCGGGCAAAGGACCTGGACGTCGCGAACGGGATCGAGAGCGAAGCGCTTTGGAATACGGGTCTTCACCAATTCGACAATCCGCGTCACGGCCGTCTCGGGATCGTCAGCCGCCACGAAATAGAAGTCGCTGTCTTCGTCCGGCTTACCGAGATCGGGCATGAGGCCCTGGTTGATGCGGTGCGCCGTGACGATAATGCGACTGGAAGCAGCCTGTCGGAAGACCTCCGTTAGACGCACGACCGGCACGGCGCCCGAGGCGATGATGTCGGCCAGAACCTGACCAGGCCCGACCGATGGCAGTTGATCGATATCGCCGACGATCAGAAGCGCGGCGCTGTCCGGAAGAGCCTTCGCCAGCGCCTGCATCAGGATGACATCGACGATCGACGCTTCGTCGACGACCAGCAGGTCGCAGTCGAGGGGATTGTCGTTGTCGCGCTTGAAGCCACCACCCTTTGGGT
>JAEZEN010000213.1 GCA_023433185.1 Pseudomonadota bacterium
TGTGTACATGTCACAGCAAGGGGGATGCACGCCACGCCGTGGCGACGATCGCCGACGGCGACGCCGAGATCCGTCTCCACAATTTCTACGTCCCGGCCGGCGGCGACGAGCCGGACCCGGCGATCAACATCAAGTTCGCCCACAAGCTCGCCTTTCTCGAGGAGATGCGCGGCTGGCTGACCGGCGCGGAGACCGACCGGCGGGCGATCCTCGTCGGCGACCTCAACATCGCGCCGCTCGAGACCGACGTGTGGTCGCACAGGCAGCTGCTTCGCGTCGTCAGCCACACCCCGGTCGAGACCGCGGGTCTCGAGGCGGTGCGGGCGGCGGGCGGCTGGGTCGATGCCGTCCGCCACTTCGTGCCGCCTGAGGAGAAGCTTTACACCTGGTGGAGCTACCGCGCGGCGGACTGGGCGGCAGCCGACAAGGGCCGGCGCCTCGACCACGTCTGGGTGACGCCGCACCTCGCAGGCCGGCTCCGCAGCGCCGAGGTGATCCGCGAGACCCGGGGCTGGCGGCGCCCGTCGGACCATGTGCCGGTTATCGTGCGCATCGCTCCGGAGGCGCACGCTTCCTTGACTCCCGCTGCGGCGAGCGGGATGGATGGGGCCGACGACACCGGAGCCCTGCAATGACCTCGACCCCGGACAACCCGAAACAGCAGTTCCTGTTCTTCTTCGACAACAAGCTGGTCGAGGGACAGCCGGGGGGCAAGGCGCTGATCGCCGGTTTCCACGAGCTCGTCGGTCCGCTGCTCGGCTCCGCGGGCCATTCGGCGGGCGACGCGAGACTCTTTGCCCCCGACACGTTCTCCGCCCCCGACACGACGACGGGCAGCGGCGGAAGAGGTGGGAACAAGGCGGAAGGCGGGAACGGCCACGAGGCCGCCGGCATCGAACTCGCCGCTGGCCTGCTCGACGGCTTTTCCCGGGGCGACCTCGACCTCTGATCTCAGGCCGCGGCCAACCCCAGGTAGCGTTCGCGGGTCAGAATCGTGTCGATATGCTCGATGTGGCGTCGGCGCGCGAGACAGTGAACCATATGGGTGCCGATGCGCTCGAAGCCGAGCTTCTCCTGGACCCGGAGCGAAGCCGGGTTGTCGTGAAAGACGCCCGAGCGCACTACGTCGAGGCGCTCGACCCGGAAGAGATGGGCGAGGAACGCACGCCCCGCCTCGGTCGCGTAGCCCTTCCCCCACGCGGGCCGGCTGAGCCAGTAGCCGAACTCGCGCTCGCTGCGCAGCCCGGTGAGGCCGAGGCCGCCGACCAGACCCTCGCCGTCCAGTATCGACAGGGCGATGTTGCGATGCGCCTCCTGACGCGTCACGGCCAGGAAGCCCTCGGCATCGGCACGGCCATAGGGATGCGGCACGCGGGCGAGCATCCGCGATACCGCAAAGTCGTCGATGCCGGCGACGATCGCATCGAGATCCTCCTCGCCGATCGGGCGCAGCAGGAGGCGCCCGGTCTCGAGACGGATCTCAGGCGGCATTTTCGCGCGGCTCGTCACCCAGGTCGCGCGATTCGGCCCCCCACGACTTGAGGCTCGCCCAGTTGCGCCGCTCGAGGACGAAACGCTCGACCGGAACCGCGCCGAAGGCGGCCGGCGAACGCACCATGCCGGTCTCGCGGAACTGGAAGCCGCACTTCTCGATGACCCGCCGCGCCCGACCGTTGCTGACCCGGTTCGAGCACCACAGGATCGAGATGCCGGTCTCGCAGAAGGCCCGGTCGATAACCGCGTGGGTCGCCTCGGTGGCGTAGCCCCGCCCCCAGTGGCCCTCGCCGATCCAGGTCGCGACCTCGATGCCGGGGCGGTCGGCCATGGCCCCGTAGCCCGCCAGGCCGACGATGGCGCCGCTCCGCCGTTCGACGAGGGCAAAGGTCTCGCTCTCGGCGCCGTCGTGACTGCCGGGGGCAGCGGCGAGGTTCCGGGCGATGCCCGGACTGGCGGCGAGCGTCACGATGACGGTCCGGTCCGCCTCGCTTGGGCGCCGCATCAGGAGCCGAGGCGTCCTGATCGGCGCCGTCCGTTCCGAGATTTCGTCTGGGTCTCCGTCCCGTATGTCCCGCATGGCTGCCTCCAAGGAGCGGAAAGAAAAAGGGGAGATGGTGTCCCATCTCCCCGGTTGTCCGCTCGCTTCGCTGCCGGGTCGATGAGACGCCGGCAGATGAGGTGCCGGCTTTATTCTGCGGCCTCCATGGCCGGGTTTACCGACACATAGGTGCGACCGCCGGCCTTGGTCTGGAACGACACGACGCCATCCACGACTGCGAAGATGGTGTGGTCCTTGCCAAGGCCGACATTCTGGCCGGGTTTCCACTTGGTGCCGCGCTGGCGCACGATGATGTTGCCGGAGACAACCGCCTCGCCGCCGAACTTCTTCACGCCGAGGCGCCGTCCGGCCGAATCGCGCCCGTTGCGCGAGGAGCCGCCTGCCTTCTTGTGGGCCATTGGTGTGGTCCTTCCTTAGCTCTGTGCAGCCGCGGGCCGGGCACCGCCGGTGAGGATGTCGGTGATCCGCACGGTGGTCAGCCACTGCCGATGGCCACGGCTCCGGCGCGAGTTCTTGCGGCGGCGCTTCTTGAAGATGAGGAGATGCGGGCCGCGGGTCTGCGCGACGATCTCGCCGGCCACCGTGGCACCGCTGACGAGGGGCGCGCCGACCGTCGGCTCGGCGCCGTCACCGCCGCCGACCAGCATGACCTGGTCGAAGGAAATGGCGTCGCCCTTCTCGCCCTCGAGCTTCTCGACGGTGATGGTGTCGGCGGGGGAGACCCGGTACTGCTTACCGCCGGTCTTGATGACTGCGAACATGGTGTTGTCCAGATGTCGGGTCCCGGCCGGAAGGCCAGGGGGCGCGAAGGCCCGGAATGCAAACGAAAAGAAACGGCGCGTCCAGGAGAAGCCGCGCCTTGCTCGGGGCGATTTATAAGGATGGCGCCGGCCCTGTCAAGGTTTCGACCGGACACGAGCACGATTCCGTTTGCACCCCAAACCCCGCTTCCCTAGGAACAGCCACGCTCCCATCCGCGCTCCGGGCTCCCAACGCTGCCGATGACCGACGCCGTCACAATCCGCACGCCAGATGACTGGCATCTCCATGTCCGCGACGGCGCCATGCTGCGGGCCGTCCTGCCGTTCACGGCGCGGCACTTCGGCCGGGCGATCATCATGCCCAACCTCCTGCCGCCGGTGGCGACGGCGGCCGATGCCGCGGCCTACCGCAAGCGCATCCGCGCCGCCCTGCCGGAGGGGTCGGCATTCACGCCGCTGATGACGATCTACCTCCAGGACGGAACCGACCCGGACGACATCGAGGCGGGCCATCGTGACGGCATCCTCACCGCCGTCAAGCTCTATCCGGCCCACGCCACGACCAACGCGTCGGCCGGCGTCACCGACCTCGCCCATGTCCGCGGCGTGCTGGCGCGGATGGAGAAGATCGGGATGCCGCTCCTCATCCACGGCGAGCACGTCGCCCCCGATGTCGACATCTTCGATCGCGAGAAGGTGTTCGTCGAGCGCCGGCTGGCGCCACTGCTCCGGGACTTTCCCGGCCTCAAGGTGGTGCTGGAGCACCTCTCGACCGACATCGCGGTGGCCTTCGTCCGGGCCCACGCGCCGCAGCTCGCCGGAACGATCACGCCCCACCACCTCGCCGAGAACCGCAGCGGCTGGCTCGGCCAGGGGCTCCGCCCGCACCTCTATTGCATGCCGGTCATCAAGCGCGAGAGCGACCGCCTGGCGCTCGTCGAGGCCGCGACCTCGGGCGAGGCCTGCTTCTTCCTCGGCACCGATTCGGCGCCGCATCCGCTCGGCCGGAAGCTCGCCGCGGTCTGCGCGGCGGGCGTCTTCAACGCGCCGACGGCCATCGAGACCTATGCCGAGGTCTTCTGGAAGGCCGGCCGCCTCGACCGCCTCGAGGCTTTTGCCTCGCTCAACGGCCCGCGCCACTACGGGCTTCCGCTCAATGACGGCACGCTGACGCTGGCCCGGAGCGAGTGGCAGGTGCCGCGCGAGGTGCCGGTGGATGGGCCGGACGAGCGGGTCTGGGCCTATCGCGGCGGCGACACGATCCCGTGGACCGTGACAGGCCGGGCGTTCACCGCGAGTTGACGGGACCGGCGCTTGCCGTCAAATGACCCCATGACCACATATCGTCCATCCCGAGAGACGTGGCCCGAGCGGCGGTCATGATCAGGTTCATCGCCCGCTTTCTTGGCCTGTGGCTGATCGCCGGCGCGCTCGTCGCGCTGGTGGTCGACGGCACCAAGACGATCGCCGCCTCGACCCTCACCGTCACGCCGCTCGGACAGTCGTGGTACGCCGTCAGCCCGACATCGCTCCTGTCGGCACAGAGCTTCGTCCAGGGAACCGTCGAATCCTACATCGGGCACTGGCTGTGGGATCCGCTGATCGTATGGATCCTGCTCCTGCCGACCTGGATCGTGCTCGGGCTGGTCGGTGCCTGGCTGGTCTATGTCGGTCGGAAGCGCCGCGTCGCCGCGGTCTACGCGACCTGATCCCCGAACGGGGAAAGGAGAGACGATCATGAGCATTCTCGACCTGCTGAGCCGCAAGGTGTCCATGCCGACTGCGGAAACGGCGCTGCCCGGCCGGCCGGAGCCGATCCCGACCGCCGAAACGCACTTCGTCAGCGGCCCGGCGCGGGAGCCCCCCGCCCCCGCCCCCCAGCGC
>JAEZEN010000233.1 GCA_023433185.1 Pseudomonadota bacterium
CGACGCCGGGGGCGCGGGCGATCAGCGCCTTGTCCTGGAGCGCGATGGCGGTGGCCAGCTCGCCCGGCTTGAGGATGCCGAGGACGGCGAGCGCCACCTTGCTGCCCACGCCCTGGACCGTCTGGAGCAGCCGGAACCACTCGCGTTCCAGATCGCCGGCGAAGCCGTAGAGGCGGATCATGTCCTCGCGCACATAGGTCTCGATCGACAGCGTCAGCTGCTCGCCCGGCTGCGGCAGGGCCTGGAGGGTCCGGGTCGAGCAATAGACCTGGTAGCCGACGCCGCCGACATCGACGATCACCCAATCCTCGCCGTAGGAGTCGACGGTGCCCCGGAGCTTGCCGATCATGGATGGGATTCCGGCGCGATGACCTTCAGCGTCGGGAAAGCCACGCGATAACGCGCCGGGTCGCGGGTGAGCAATGCATATCCCTGAACCTCGGCGTGCGCTCCGATGTAGAAGTCCGGGAGCGGCGAACGCTTCGTACCACCGGCGCGCCGATAGGCCAGGAATGCCCGCGCCACGTTGAAGCCCGCCTCCCACGGGAGATTCTCGCGACTGTAGTGCCTCGCGCCAAGCGCCTCGTCGAGCCTGCGCTGCGTGGGAAATGTCGCAGCGACCTCGGCATAGACGATCTGGTTGATGACGAGCCGGCCACGGTCATGGGCCGCGATGAGTTCGCGAGCCGACCAGTCCCGCCACGCCTGATCCGCACCGAAAATGTCAATCAGAACGTTGGCATCGACCAGCGTGTCTGTCATTCGCCGCGCATCATCCGCATGAACTCGTCGGTCGACATGCCGAGGTCCACGACCCCCGTCACACGGTCGAGATAGGCGGTGAAGTCATCCTTGCGTTCACCCGGACTCCGGCCGGTTTTCCGACGCACGACGACGTCCGAACCCTTTTCGACGAAATCGATCTCACTTCCGGCGCGGAGATCATGGCGACGGCGTATGTCCTTCGGGATCGTCACCTGACCCTTCGACGTGACGCGCATTGCAGTCCCCTCAGTCTTACTCGCCCGAGTAAGAAATAGAACATTCCAGAAACATCTACAAGAAGGCGTGCCCCCGGATCGAATCCGCGGGTTCCGCGTTGAGCGCCTCATGGCCACACAACAGCGCGATCTCCGCACCGGACGCACCTACTGGCAGAGCCGGCGCATGCCGCGCGTGCCGGCTGCACCCCTCACCCGCGATCTCGAAACCGACGTTCTGGTCATCGGCGCAGGGATTTCGGGCGCGCTGATGGCGGAGGCGCTGTCGGCGGGCCATCGCGTCGCGGTGGTCGACCGCCGCGGGCCGGTCATGGGGTCGACCCCGGCGAGCACGGCGCTGGTCGAGCACGAGATCGACACGCCGCTCACCGTGCTTGCCGGCAAGATCGGCCGGGTGCGCGCCGAGCGCGCCTGGCGCCGTTCGGGGCTCGCGGTGCAGGCGCTCGCCGCCCGCACCCGCGACCTCGGCATCGCCGCCGACCTGCGGCGCACGGACAATCTCTACCTCGCCGGCGACGTCCTCGATGCCGACGGGCTCCGCGAGGAATCGGTCGCGCGACGGCACGCCGGCCTCGAGACGCTCTTTCTCGGGCGCCGCGCCCTCCGGGAGCGGTTCGGCATCGGCCGGGCCGCCGCCCTCCTGGCCCACGACGACTTCGCGCTCGATCCGCGACGCCTGACGGCGGGCTATCTCAACGTCGCCATCGGCCGCGGCGCCCGGGTCTTCGCGCCCACCGGGATCGTCGAGGTGGTGACGTCGGCGGGCGCGGCCACCGCCATCACCGCGGACGGCCCGACGATCCGCGCGACGGCGCTGGTCTTCGCCACCGGCTACGAGATGCCGGAGTGGGTGCCGCAGGGCCGCCACCAGGTGATCTCGACCTATGCGATCGCCACGCGGCCGCAGCCGCGGAGGATCTGGCCGGAGGACTGCATGATCTGGGAGGCCTCCGACCCCTATCTCTACCTCCGCTCGACGCCGGACGGCCGCGTCATCTGCGGCGGCGAGGACGAGGAGTTCTCCGACGAGGACGCCCGCGACGCGCTGATCCCGGCAAAGGCGGCGGCGATCGCGCGAAAACTCGGGCGGCTCTTTCCAACGCTCGACACGACGCCGGACTTCGCCTGGGCGGGCGCCTTCGGCTCGAGCGAGACCGGGCTGCCCTCGATCGGCGCGGTGCCGGGGATGCCGAACTGCTACGCCGTGCTTGGCTTCGGCGGCAACGGCATCACCTATTCGCGGATCGCCGCCGACATCGTCGCCGCCGACATCGCCGGGCGCCCGGATCCCGACGCCGACCTCTATGCCTTCAGGAGCCGCGCCCGCGCCACGCGGTGATGGGCGTGGCAGATGGCGACGGCGAGCGCGTCCGCCGCGTCGTCGCTGTCGAACTCGGCCCGCGGCAGCAGGACGCGGACCATGGCCCGGATCTGGATCTTCTCGGCGTGGCCGGCGCCGACGATCGTCTTCTTCACCGCGTTGGGGGCGTATTCGGCGACCGACAGCCCGGCCGCCGCCGGAACCAGGAGCGCGATGCCGCGGGCCTGGCCGAGCTTCAGGGTGGCGGCGGCATCGCGGTTGACGAAGGTCTGCTCGACCGCCGCCTCGTCGGGGGCATGTGCGCCGACGATCGCGGTCAGGCCGCGGTGGATTGCGAGCAGGCGATGCGCCAGTTCGCCGTCGAGCGGAGCGTGGATGGTGCCGGCGGCGACGAAGGAGAGCGCATTGCCATGCGTGGCGACGATGCCCCAGCCGGTGCGGCGGAGGCCGGGATCGACTCCGAGGATGCGAATCTCGCCGGTCACGCCCGAGGCGTAGCGCCGTTCGCCCGGCGAGGCCAGCCACCTCCACAGCTCCGGCAAATTTGACAAGGGTCAAGTCCCGCGGTGCCGGACCGTGGCATCGTCCCGGCGGAGGAGGCCATGACGACGCCCTTCATTCACGACTTCGACCTTGAGATGGGCCATGTGTTCGGCCTGCCGCTCTACTGGTATGGCGCGGTCTACACGCTTGGCTTCCTCGGCGTCTTCGGCTGGTTCGCGCTCCGCCGACGGCGGCTCGGCTGGTCGATGGCCGACGTCCTGGAACTGTCCTGCCTGATGGCGCTCGGCATCCTGGTCGGCGGCCGCGTCTTCGATATCCTGGTCTATGAACTCGACTTCTACCGCGAGAACCCGCTCCTGGCGGCGAACTGGTGGGTCGGCGGCATGGCTTCGCACGGGGTGATGCTCGGCGGCACAACCGGCGTGCTCGCCTTCGCATGGCTGCGCGGCAGGCCGCTGCTCGTCGCGGCGGACGAACTGACCGTGCCGGCGGCGTTCCTGATGGGCATCGGCCGGATCGGCAACTTCATCGAGGGCGGCGTCATCGGCTCGGTGACCGCCATGCCGTGGGGCGTCGTCTTCCCGGGCGTCGACGGCCCCCGCCATCCCGTCGCCCTCTACGAC
>JAEZEN010000263.1 GCA_023433185.1 Pseudomonadota bacterium
TTGTTGCGGAAGGCGGGGAGGTCGGTGAGGGTCTCGGCATCGAAGCGGAGCGTCGGGGTACCCGACGCGCGGACGACGAAGGCGCCGACCCCCTGGCGCGACTGGACTATGCCTTCGGAGCGGAGGCGCGATATGGCCTCCCGCACGACGTTCCGGCTGACGCCCATGCGCTCGGCGAGGGCGGTCTCCGTCGGCAGCTTGTCGCCGGGCCGCAGCCGACCCTCGGCGATCTCCTGCAGGATCTCCGAGGCGATGCGGGAGGGGAGGTGGGGCGTCCGGCCCAGCGTCCCCAGCTTCAGGCTGTCCATGACGTCTCCGTCGGGATCGGGGCGTCGCCAAGGATGCGGCCGGGACTCATCCGGCCGGCGGGGTCGATGGCTGTCTTCACCTTGTGCATGAGCTCCAGTCGGGTCGGATCGATGCGCCGGAGGAAGGCCTCTCTCTTCTTCCGGCCGACGCCGTGCTCGGCGCTGATCGATCCCCCCATCCGGTCGACGATGTCATAGATCACGTCCTCGCAGCGGTCCAGAAAGCCGCCGACCGCGCTCCCGTCCATGGCCGGTGGTGGCAGCACGTTGAGGTGCAGGTTGCCGTCGCCGACATGGCCGTAGGTGAACGCTTCCGCCGCGGGGTCGATGGCCCGGATCGCCGCCTCGGCCTCGGCGACGAAGGCGGGCAGGGCCGATATCGCCACCGACACGTCGGTCCGCAGGTGCCGTCCCTGGCGCACCTGCCACTCGATCACGCCCTCCCGGAAGCGCCAGAAGTCCGCCACCTGGGCGCCGCTTGCGGCAACGGTGCCGTTGTCGATGGCGCCGTCCTCCAGGCGCATCTCGAGAAAGCGCTCCAGCGTCGCCCGGAGGTCGATGAGGGCGCTGGTCGAGGCCTCGAGGATCACATAGACCGGGGCCGGCGGTGCGAAGGGTTCCCTGAGCTCCGGGAACGCCCGCATCGCCGCCACCACCGAGTCGCGGGTCATCAGCTCGAACGCGCTGAGGAGGTCGCCGAGGTCGCGCCGCGCATGGCCGAACAGTCGCACGATGGCCTCCACGGAGGCGCAGCCGAGGAACGCCGTCGCCGATTGCGTCGCCCGCGGCGACAGTCTGAGGACGGCCGCCGTCACGATGCCGATCGTCCCCTCGGAGCCGATGAAGAGCTGCTTCAGGTCGTATCCGGTATTGTCCTTCCTGAGCCCGCGCATGTCCTCGAAGATGCGCCCGTCGGGGAGCACGGCTTCGATCCCGAGCACGAGATCGCGCATCATGCCGTAGCGCAGCACGTTCAGCCCGCCGTCATTGGTCGCGATGTTGCCGCCGATCTGGCAGGAGCCCTGCGCGCCGAGCGAGAGCGGGAAATAGAGGTCGGCCGCCTCGGCCGCGTCGCGCACGTCCTGGAGGATGCAGCCGGCCTCGACGACGATCGAGAAATCGATCGGATCGACCTTCCGGATGCGGTTGAGACGCTCGAGGCTGATGACGAGCTCGGTGCCGTCACCGGACGGGGTGCCGGCGTTGACGAGTCCCGTGTGGCCCCCCTGCGGAACGATCGGGATGCCGCCGCGGGCACATTGCCGGATGATCCGGGCCACCTCCTCGGTCGAGCGCGGCCGCACGACGGCGCGTGCCCGCCCCCGGTGATCGCCCGACCAGTCCAGCTGATACCGGTCGAGCGTGCCGTCGTCCCGGACCACCACGTCCGGGCCGAACAGGGCCTCGAGGTCAGTGATCGTCGTCGGTACCCCCTGGTTCATCACCCCTGACGATCCCTCCATCTGGCCGCGGCAACCCGACGGCCCGTCCCGGAACGCATGACATTGGACATGCGATTTCAGGGTTGCCCTACAATAGGATCATACTACAGTTCTTGGCAATAAGGGCTGTGTGCAAAGACACCAGCAGGGAGGAAGACGCCGATGTTCGTGACCGCCGAGGGGGATGAGGTCCTCGTCATCGACGGTCATGTGCATCTGTGGGATGCGCGGGAACGCAACCGCCGCAACCGCTACGGCCTGACCTTCATCGAGAGCTTCTGGGGCGCCCATGTCGGCATGACACCGGCCGACCAGCGCTGGGACTACGAGAGGTTCCTCCACTACGGGGTGGAGGGCGCGGCGAAGGACCTCTTCGAGGACGGCTATGTCGACTACGCCGTCATGCAGCCCACCAACCTCCACGACTTCTACGTCGACGGCTTCAATACCACCGCGCAGTGCGCCGCGCTCAAGGATGCCTTTCCCGAGAGGGTGATCCTGAACGGGCGCTGCGACCCGCGGGAGGGGCAGCGCGGGCTGGACCAGCTCGAGCGCGACCACGAGCGCTGGGGGTTCACCGGGGTCAATATCTACACCGCCGAATGGAACGGGGTGTCCAAGGGCTACTCGCTGCGCGATCCCTTCGTCGCGCCCTTCATGGAGAAGTGCATCGCGCTCGGGATCCGGAACGTCCACATCCACAAGGGACCGACGATCCATCCGCTCAATCTCGACGCCTTCGATGTCCGCGACGTCGACTACGTCGCCACCGACTTCCCCTCGCTGAACTTCGTCGTCGACCACTGCGGCATGCCGCGCATCGACGACTTCTGCTGGATCGCCACGCAGGAGCCCAACGTCTATGGCGGGCTCGCGCTCATCCCCTCCTTCATCCACGCGCGACCGCAATATTTCGCGCGGATGCTGGCCGAGCTGATGTGGTTCGTCGGCCCCGACCGCCTGATCTTCGGGACCGACTACGGCATCACCAGCCCGAAGTGGATCGTCGAGAAGTTCATGGCGTTCCAGTTCGACGACGAGCTGGCGCAGGAGGCCGGCACCCAGCTCACCCTGGACGTCAAGCGCAAGATCCTCGGCCTCAACGCCGCCAAGCTCTACGATATCGAGGTCGCGCCGCAATTCCTGTGCGGTGCCGACCGGTCCCGAGGGACGAAGGCGGACGATGCGGCCGCTTGAGGGACTCTCGCCGGAGGATCGTCGCAGCGTGGTGCTGGCCGCGCTCGATGGGGTGACCGACCCCGAGCTCGATGAGTCGGTGACCGCGATGGGGTTCATATCGAAGGTCGAGATCGACCGCGGTCATGTCGCGGTGGAGTTCCGGCTGCCGACCTTCTGGTGCTCCGCCAACTTCGCGTTCCTCATGGCCGAGGACATGCGCATCGCGGTCGAGCGCCTTGCCTGGGTCGAGACGGCGATCATCCGGCTCGTCGACCACTTCGCGGCCGAATCGATCAACCGCGGCGTCGCGGAAGGCCTGCCCTTCGACGCGATCTTCGCCGGCCAGGCCACCGAGGGGCTTGCCGCCATCCGGCGCAGCTTCCGCCAGAAGGCGTTCCTTGGCCGCCAGGAGGCGCTGCTGCGGCCGCTGATCCGCGAACACGGCACCGAAGCCGCGCTGGCGCTCACCGTCGCCGGCCTCGATCGCCTCTGCGACGGTCCCGACCCGGAGCGCGTGGCCGCGGCGCGCCGCTACCTCGCGGCCCGCCGCCACGACGGCGGTGCAGCCGACGCGGATGCGCCGGCCTTCACCGACCTCGACGGCGCGCCGGTGACGGCCGAGGGCTGCGCGGCGCATCTTCGGGCGATCCGAGGCGTCCGCTCGGCCGCCGAGGCGAACGCCGAGATGTGCCGGATCCTGCTGACGGCGCGCTACGCGGCGGAGACCTCGGTCAGAACCTTCGAGGAAAAAAGGGAGATGAGCGGATGAGTGCCGAGCCTCAGACCATGGCGGGCGACAAGTTCCAGCTGATGCACACGATGGTGCGGGTGAAGGACCTCGACAAGTCCCTCGACTTCTACACCCGTCTCCTCGGCATGAAGCTGCTGCGCAAGATGGACTTCCCCGACGGGCGGTTCACCCTCGCCTTCGTCGGCTACGGGCCGGAGGAGTCCCACGCGGTCATCGAACTCACCCACAACTGGGACCACGTCAAGCCCTACGAGCTCGGCAACGGCTACGGCCATGTCGCGCTCGGCGTGCGGGACATCTACGGCATCTGCGCCGAGCTCGAGAAGGCGGGCGCCAATATCCCGCGCAAGCCCGGCCCGATGATGCACGGGACGACGCACATCGCCTTCATTGAAGATCCGGACGGCTACAAGATCGAGCTGATCGACCTCGATACGCGCGACTGAAGGCGGCCGGCAAGAAGAAGAGACGTCACGCAGGGAAAACAAGGCGCTGCCGAACCAGACGCGCCAGTTGGGAGGAGACCAGGATGAAACGCATGAGGAAATGGGTGGCCGGCGCCGCGATCGCGGCCGGCGCATCGGCCTTCGCCGTCTCGGCGCAGGCCGACGACTTCACGCTCGATTCGATTCCCGAGATCTCGAACAAGACGCCGATCAACGTCGCGCTCGAGGCAGGCGGCGCGGCCGACCTGATCATCCCCTACCTGCAGCGCTTCGCCGAGGCGACCGGCGTTCCCGTCACGTCGGAGTCGATGGTGTTCGCCACGCTCTACTCGAAGGAGGTCATCGAGCTGCAGGGCGGTACCGGCGCGTATGACCTGGTCGTCACGGAGACGTCATGGACCAACGAGTGGCAGGACTACTTGTATCCCATGGAGGATCTCGCGGCCGAATACGATCCCGAGGGCGTGGAGGGCTTCCGCAAGTACGTCGCCGGCCAGGATCCCGGAATTCTGCGAATGGCGTCGACCCGCGACGGCACGCTGGTCGGGGTGCCCTACTACACCTACACCCAGATCTCGATCTACCGCGGCGACCTGTTCGAGGACGAGACCGAGCGGGCGGCGTTCAGCGACAAGTACGGCTACGACCTCGCACCGGCCGAGGACTTCGCGCAGCTGCGGGACCAGGCCGAGTTCTTCACCCGCAAGCAGGGCGAGACGCTGAAGGGGGAGGTCCTCGACAGGGACTTCTACGGCGTCTCCCTGATGGCCGGCCGCTTCCCGCACGTGCAGGACGAGGTCACCGCCATGCTGTGGGGCGACGAAGGCCGCTGGGCCCGCAAGGTCACGGACGAAGACGGCACGGTTACCGGCTTCACGCTCGACGACGACGACATGAACAAGCTCCAGACCGCGTTCGAGCAGTATCAGCAGCTGATGCCCTTCGCGCCGCCCGGCACGGAGAACGCGTTCTGGGACTTCGCCACGGCCCAGTTCGTCGAGGGCAACACGGCGATCATGCCCTACATGTACAATTCGCTGTGGAACTGGGCGTCCGACGTCAAGCAGAAGGTCCCCGGTGCGGTGGCCAAGTCGGCGCCCGTCGCGGGGATGCGGCCCTATACCGGCGCCTTCCACTTCGCGCCGAGCAGGGACTCCGGGAACCCCGAGGCGGCATACTGGCTGCTCAAGTATATCGGCTCCTACGCCACGCAGAAGGAAATGGCCGAGCAGGGCTGGTGCTCGGCGCGGCGCGACTCGATCGAGGCCGCACTGGCGGAGGCCGATGATTCCGACGCCTCCTACAAGGCCTTCGGCTGGATCGAGCCGACCATCGCCACCTGGGACGCCCAGCTTCCCGACGTCGAAACGTATCTCCACTTCAACTCGAAGGCTTTCGGCAAGCTCTACGAGGAGATGACCATCATCGGTCACGAGAACGCGACGAAGGCGAAGACGCCGGCCGAGGCCGTCGCGGCATGGCGTGTCGCATTCGACCGGCTCCAGGGTCGCTTCGACGACGCTGGCGTCGTCGAGTAGCGCCCGGGCCTGAGCCCAAGCGGCGGGATCGCACACCGGTCCCGCCGACCTCCCAAATTTCACGCTCGGGTGGACGTGCCGGGAATGACCGACTTGACAGTCAGCAGGGCCGAGGTCGCCGCGCGCCCCAGGGGCCTGCGCACGGTGCTGAACGGCGACAAGGCGACGAAGTGGATCCTGGCCGGACCGCTCATCGTCTTCCTGCTCGCCTTCATGCTCTACCCGACGGTCTACTCGCTCTACATCTCGTTCACCGACTACATCATGCGCGGGTCGCCGGATTTCGTCGGCCTCGACAACTACCGCCGCCTCCTCCACGACCCGGTGTTCTGGTCGGCTCTCGGGCGGACGATCTTCGTGATGGTGGTCTCGATCCTCCTCGAACTCACCATCGGCTTCACCTTCGCCATCCTTCTCAACCGCGAGTTCACCGGCCAGAACCTGATCAAGGGCCTGTGCTTCATTCCTCTGCTGCTGTCGCCGCTGGCGATGTCGCTGATGTGGAACTACATGCTGCACATCCAGTTCGGCGTGGTGAATCAGGCGCTGAACGCCGTCGGCCTGGACTCGGTGCCGTTCCTGTCCAGCCCGGCCCTCGCGATCTACACGATCATCTTCATTTCGGTCTGGCAGTGGGCGCCGTTCTCGATCTTCGTGCTCCTCGCCGGCATGCGGGGGCTGCCGCGCGACCAGTTCGAGGCGGCGCAGGTCGACGGGGCATCGTCGTTCAAGGTGTTCTTCAAGCTCACCCTGCCGATGCTGAAGCCGCTCATCATCATCATCGTGCTGCTCCGCACGATGTGGCTGCTGCGCCTCTTCGATCCGCTCTACGGGACGACGCGCGGCGGCCTCAATACCGAGCTCTTCGACTGGATGATCTACCGCGTTTCCTTCGTCACGTTCGACGTCGGGCAGGGCGCCGCCGACGCGCTCTTCGCCCTCTACATCACGCTGATCATCTGCCTCCTGATGTACAAGCGCCTCATGAAGGCGATGGAGGGCTGACCATGCGCCGGTTCTTCTTCTGGCTGGCCATCGCCGCCATGCTCTTCGGCTTCCTGTTCCCGGTCTTCTGGGTCTACGTCACCTCGCTGAAGAGCCCCGAGGACATCTTCGGCGCGCCCTTCGCCTTCGAGCCGACGCTGTACAACTACCGCTATCTCATCGAGGTCCGGCCCTCGGTGGGCGAACTGGTCAACTCGATCATCGTGTCGGTGGCGAGCACGGCGGTGGTGATGCTGATCTCGATCCCGGCCGCCTACAGCTTCGCGCGCTTCAACACCGGCAACGGCCACCTGCTCTTCATCACCATCTCGACCCGCATGTTCCCGGGCGTGGTGGCCGCGATCCCGTTCTTCGTCCTCTACCGCAACATCGGCCTCCTCGACACCCATCTCGGGCTGACGCTGCTCTACGTCTATTTCAACATGTCCTTCGCGACCTTCCTGCTCTACGGGTTCTTCAAGGAGATCCCAGCGAGCCTCGAGCACGCGGCGATGCTCGACGGCTATGACCGCATCACGATCCTCAGGAAGATCGTCTTCCCGCTGATCAAGCCCGGCATCGCCATCACCACCACGTTCTGCCTGATCTGGTCGTGGAACGAGTTCCTCTACGCGTTCCTCTTCACGCGCCGCGTCGCCCGTACCGTGTCGGTCGGCCTCTCCACGTTCTGGGGATCGGTGGAGATCCAGTGGGGTCCGATGGCGGCCCTGATGGGCATCGCGATCCTGCCGACGCTTCTCGCCGCCTGGCTGATGCAGCGCCACATCATTCGCGGTCTCACCTTCGGCGCAGTGAAAGGGTAGGGCGATGGACGGGGTCGAGCGCCTGTTCTGGAGCCTCGCCATCTTCTTCGGGCTCCACTTCATCTGGCTGGGGCTGGTCGAGGCCTATGTGCCGATGCTGGTGGGCACGGTGATCGCTGCCGTCCTCGGGCTCTACTTCTTCTTCCGCGGCTTCCGCTATTTCGAGCCGAAGGAGGCGGACGGACAATGAGCGGCATCGCCTTCGACCGCGTCACCAAGCGCTACGGCCGGACCATCGCCCTCGACGACGTGTCGTTCGAGTGCCGGGAGGGCGAGTTCTTCACGCTCTTCGGTCCTTCCGGGGCCGGCAAGACGACGACGCTGGAACTCATCGCCGGGATCAAGGGCGACTACGAGGGCTCGATCCTCATGGGCGGCCGGCCGATCGAGGGCGTCGCCATCCAGGAGCGCAACGTCGCGATGGCGTTCGAGCACTATGCGCTCTATCCGCACATGACGGTCGGCCAGAACATCGCCTTCCCGCTGCGCTCGCCCCGCGCGCCGAAGCGGAACGAGGCCGAGATCGCGGCCCGCGTGCAGAAGGCCGCCGACGACCTCGGCATCGGCCACCTTCTCGATCGCAGCCCTGTCCAGCTTTCCGGCGGCCAGAAGCAGCGCGTCAGCCTGGCGCGGGCGCTCGTCCGCGAGCCGGCCGCCTACCTTCTCGACGAACCGATCGCCCATCTCGACGCCAAGCTGCGGACCGTGGCCCGCGCCAACCTCAAGGAGATGGCGAACCGGCTCGGGACGACGATCCTCTACGTGACCCACGACTATCGCGAGGCGCTCGGACTGTCGGACCGGGTGATGGTGCTGCGGGCCGGCAGGATCGAGCAGATCGGGACGCCGCGCGAGATCTACGATGCTCCGGCGACCGACTACGTCGCGCACCTCGTCGGCGACCCGATCATGAACCTGATCGATGGCGTCATCCAGGAGGAGGGCGGCCGTCTCGTCTTCCGGGGCGACGGCATCCAGGTCTCGCCGCCGGCCCAGGCCGAAGGGCGGATCCGGCAACTGCTCCAGGGCGGCAGCAACGAGATCAGGCTCGGGATCCGCCCCTCGGACGTCGCCGTCGATGTCGGCGACCAGTCCCGTGCGGACGTCGTGCTGCCGCTCTACGCGATGGAGCACACGGCGCACCACATGATCGCCAATTTCGAGCTTGGCGAGAACATCGTCGCGGCCAAGGTCGCCCCGATCGAGGGGCTGTCCATCGGCCAGCGGCTCGGGCTCTCGTTCGACATGGCGCAGGCCCACTACTTCCGGAAGACGTTCGAGACAACCAGGTGAGGCGAGGCGGTGGGCACGCTTGAACTGCGCAATGTGACCAAGCGCTACGGCGCGGTGGTCGCCGTCGACAATGCCAGCTTCAAGGCCGGTGACGGCGAGTTCCTGGCGCTTCTCGGCCCCTCGGGCTGCGGCAAGAGTTCGACGATGCGCATGATCGCCGGCCTGGAGACGATCTCCGAGGGCGACATCCTTATCGACGGGGAGCGCGTCAACGACCGCAAGCCGCGGGAGAGGAACGTCGCGCTCGCGTTCGAATCCTATGCCCTCTACACCCCGCTCACCGTTTACGAGAACCTCGCCTTTCCGCTCCGCAACGGCAAGATTCCGGCGCCTGCGGTCGACCGGCGCGTGCGCGAGATCGCGGAGCAGTTCGAACTGACCGAGCTGCTGAAGCGCAAGCCCGGACACCTCTCCGGCGGCCAGAGCCAGCGGGTCAGCTTGGCCCGGGCCCTGATCCGCAAGCCCAACGTCCTCCTGCTCGACGAGCCGCTGTCGCATCTCGATCACCGGCTGCGGGTCGTGCTGCGCGCCCGCATCCGCCATATCCACGATACGGCTGGCGGCACCCCGACGGTCTACGTGACCCATGACCAGGAAGAGGCGGTGGCGCTCGCCGACCGCATCATCGTCATGAACCATGCCGTGATCCAGCAGATCGGCAGCTTCGAGGATCTGCTGGAGCGCCCCGCCAACCAGTTCGTCGCCGGATTCGTCGGCGACCCCTCGATGAACATGCTGCCGGCGACCGTCGCGGGCGAGGACGCCGTCCGCGTCGAGGGCGTGCAGATCGCGATCCCGCCGGCAATACGGCCGCACGCCTGGCCGAAGAGCGGCGACGTCCTGCTGGGCGTGCGGCCCGAGCGCCTGGCGCTGACCGAACGGGGCCCCGACGCCCTTGTCGCCGAGGTCGTCGTCGACGAGTACCAGGGCGATCGCTCGATCGTCACGGCCACGCTCAGCCACCGGCAGGTCAAGTGCGTGACGCCCGCGGTCACCGGTTTCCGCCCCGGCGACCCCGTCGCATTCCGGATCGACGCCAGCCACGTCAACTTCTTCGATCCCGAGAGCCAGCTCGCGCTGCCGCGCCGCGCCGCCTGAGCCCGGCCCGTCTAGCCTGTGGCCTGGTCAAGGTTCGTCGACCCGGAGGAGACCCGCTTCTTGCCGCAAGCAGGGAGCCTCACGTTCCGGCGCCCTCACACCGATGAGTAGCCGCCCTCGATCATCATGATCGCGCCGTTGACGAAGCCGGACGCCGGCGACGCCAGATACAGGGCCATGTCGGCGATCTCGACAGGCTGGCCGAAACGGCCGGCCGGGATGCGCGCCAGCATCGGCGCGCCCTTCTCCTCGTCGCTCCAGACCCTGATCCCCATCGGCGTCATGACCACCGTCGGGCAGATGGCGTTGACCTGGATGTTGTGCTTCGCCCACTCGCAGGTCAGCGACTTGGTCAGCGCATTCAGCGCGCCCTTCGAGGCGGCGTAGGCGGCGTGATCGGGGATCGCCAGCGGCCCGGTCTGCGACGAGACGTTGATGATCTTGCCCCAGCGCTGGGCGATCATGCCCGGGGCCACCGCCTGGGCGAGCAGGAACGGCGCCCGGGTGTTGACGGCGAAGGTGTGATCCCAGTGCTCGACGGTGGTCTCGAGCGCCGGCTCGACGTGGGACATCCCGGCATTGTTGACCAGGATATCGACGGTCCCGGCCGCCTCCAGTGCCTGCCGGCCGATGCGGTGGACGTCGTCGACATTGGCCAGTTCGCCGGCCAGCGTCACGCATCGGCGCCCATGCGCGGCAACCGCCTCGGCCGTCTCCTCGAGGCCGGCGACATCGCGCGCCGTGGCGATGATGTCGGCCCCTGCGTTGGCGAATACCCGGCAGATCTCGGCGCCAAGCCCCTTCGACGCGCCCGTGACGAGGGCGGTCCGGCCCGCGAGCGAGAAGCGCTCCGTCCAGTCTTGCATCATTTCCGGCATGATTTCCGGTCTCCGTTGCTGTGCCGGTGCGCCCGCAGACGCTCCGACCGATACTTTCGCCTGTCAGGCCCTGTCCAGTTGTGAGCGGCGGAGGCGCGCCTCCGCCGCGTCGCGCCAGCGCGCACGATAGCCCCCAAAGCCGGTCTTCGCCGCGCCAGTCCAGCCGGTGGCCGTCGCGAAGGGCGCGGCCGGCCTTCGTGAAACTCCTCCCTGGATGTCGAACAGCAGCGCCGCCCCGAGGCCCGGTCCGATCGTGCTGTCCTGCGACCAGACGACATCGCGTCCGGTCAGCGCCGCGAGGGCATCGCGGTAGACCGGGTTGGCCGAGAACGGGCCGTCGACGATCGTCGGGCCGCGGGCGGCGATGAGGTCGAGGCAGGTCTCGCTCATCAGGGCCAGGTAGAGGCAGACCGCACAGTAGCGTTCCGCCGGTGTCATGCCGCCGGCCGCCGGCAGCCAGGCGGCTTCGATACCCGGAAACGGACCCGAATCCGGCGCGACCGAGGGAAGCAGCATCACCTGCTTCTCCAGCACGGCGCCGAGGGTCGCGGGATCGACCGCGATCACGTCGCCCCCGGTTGCGATGCTCAGCTCCCGGCCTCCCTTGAAGCGGGCCGCGGGCACCGGATCGCCGAAGATGTTGATGTTGGCCAGGGTGTCCCGCCGCTCGTCGAGGGCGGCAGGCGTCGCGCCGACGGCGAAGCTGATCGCCCAGGTGCCGGTCGAGATCACCGTGAAGGGCGGCTCGCGGTCGATCAGGTGCGGCACCAGCGACGCATTGGAATCGTGCAGGCCGCCGGCCACCACGATCGGTTCCGGCAGGCCCCAGTCGCGGGCGAGCTCGCGGCGGAGCATGCCGAACGGCACGGTCGCCGCGTGCAGCGGCGCGAGCTTGGCGACCCAGCCCTGGCTCTCGGCGAGCACGGACCATGTCCCCCGAGGCGTGTCCCACAGGTCGGTGTGGCATCCGACGGAGGTGATCTCGTTGGAGGCCACGCCGGTCATCCGCCAGAGCCAGTACTGGGCGTAGGTCACGATGGCGCGGGCGCCTGCGAAGGCCTCGGGGAAGCGCCGCTGCAGCCAGAATAGCTGCGCTCCGGCATTGAAGCCCTTCGGCAGTCGCGGGCTCAGCGTGTCGGCGAAGTCGGGCCGCACTTCATCGTAGGCGGATGCCAGCTCGTCGGGGCCATCGTGCTCGTAGTCGAGGACGGGCAGGGCGAGGCCCTCGCGGCCGATCACCGCCATGCACGAGCCGTGGGCGCTGACGGCGATGCCGTCGATCCGGTGTCCGGCGGCGACGTTCGCCTGCATCTGGTCGCCGAAGAATGCCCAGGTCGCGTCGACGTCGAAATGGGGATAGGGCCCGCCGGCCAGAACCCGGTTCGGTTGCGTCGCCGTCACGATCTCGGAGCGGTTCTCCAGATCGAGGACGGCGAACTTGACGTTGGTCCGGCCGACATCGAGCACGGCGATGAATCGCGGGGCGTCCATCCGGTGCCTGTCCTTCGGCTGGAAACGCGGAAATGCGGGACCCCGGCCGAGACCGGGATCCCGCCGATGTCGGGGCGAGCCCTAGAAGTCGAAGTCGTCGACGTTGCTCTCGTTGAAGACGAAGGGCGAACCGAGCAGGATCTCGCTGCCGTTCACCACCTGCAGCTCGCCCAGTCGGCCGGCTTCGACCGAGGTGTCGCCCGGCGACAGCTTGCCGTCGACGACGGCGCGCATCACGTAGACCGCGGCGTAGCCCAGATCGACCGGGCTCCACAGCACGACGGACTTGACGCAGCCCGAGGCGACGTAGGGCCGCATGGCGTTGGGCGTGGCGAGGCCGACGACCGCCGTCTCGCCGCAGGCGCCGGCCTGGGTCACTGCCTCCGCCGCAGCCGGAGTCGCGATCGAGGTCATGCCGAAGATGCCGTCGAGGTCGTCGCCGTACTTGTTGATGAGCGTGTTGGCCTGGTTGAAGGACAGGATGTTGTCCTCCTGGGCCTCGACGGTCTCGAGCCACTGCATGTTGGGATAGCAGGCCTCCTGGTAGGCCTGCATCTCGGCGATCCAGCGTGCCTGGTTCGGCGTGGTGAAGGTCGAGGTGACGATGGCGAAGCTGCCGTCCTCGCCGATCTCTGCCGCCATCGAGTCGATCAGGGACTTTGCGATGCCGTTGAACTCGGCCTGGTTGACGAACCATTCCCGCGCGTCGGGCTGGGAGTTCGCATCGTAGCCGACGACGCGGATGCCGGCGCCGAGGGCCTTCTTGAGCACCGGCGCGATCGCCACCGGGTCGTTGGCCGCGAACAGCACGCCGTCGACGCCACGGGTCACGTAGTTGTCGATGAAGGTGACCTGATCGTCGATGTTGGCCTCGGGCGGTCCGTCGGTCGACACGTTGACGTTGCCGCGCTCCTCCGCGGCCTGTCGCATGCCTTCCGGCGTTGCGGCGAAGTAGCCGACGCCGACGAGCTTCGGAATGTCGATGAG
>JAEZEN010000269.1 GCA_023433185.1 Pseudomonadota bacterium
GCATGATGGAGCAGGTGCTCGACGTCCCCACGCAGGAGGTCATCACCCGCGACAACGCCACCGTCGACGCCGACGGCATCGCCTTCTACCAGATCCTCGACGCGGCCCGCGCCGCCTACGAGGTCAAGGGCCTCGAGACGGCGCTGCTTGCCGTCACCATGACCAACATCCGCACCGTGCTCGGCGGCATGGACCTCGACGAGGTCCTGTCGAAGCGCGACGACATCAACGACAAGCTGCTCAGCGTCGTCGACGCCGCCGCCTCGGCCTGGGGCGTGAAGGTGACCCGCATCGAGATCAAGGACATCACGCCGCCCCGCGACCTCGTCGATTCGATGGCCCGGCAGATGAAGGCCGAGCGCGAGAAGCGCGCCCTGATCCTCGAGGCCGAGGGCCGCCGCGCCTCGGCGATCCTCAAGGCCGAGGGCGAAAAGCAGGCGCAGAGCCTCGAGGCCGAGGGGCGGCGGGAGAGCGCCTTCCGCGAGGCCGAGGCGCGCGAGCGGGTGGCCGAGGCCGAGGCGCGGGCGACCACCATGGTGTCGGAGGCGGTCGCCAAGGGCGACGTCCAGGCGCTCAACTACTTCGTCGCCCAGAAGTACACCCAGGCGCTCGAGAACATCGCCAGCGCCCCCGGCCAGCGCGTGCTCATGCTGCCGATCGAGGCCTCGTCGCTGATCGGCTCGCTGGCCGGCATCGCCGAGCTCGCCAAGGCTTCCTTCGAGGATGGCGCCGCGCCGCGACGGGGCGGGGCGCGGCCACCGGCCAGCGGCGGGAGGGACACACCATGATCCTCGACTTCATCAACGATCTCGGCGCCTGGGCGTGGTGGGTGGCCGGGGCGCTGCTTCTTGCCATCGAGATCGTCGCCCCCGGCAACATCTTCGTCTGGTTCGGCATCGCCGCGGTGCTCACCGGCTCGGCCGCCCTGGTCGGCGGCATCGCCTGGCAGGCCCAGCTCATCCTCTTCGCCGTGCTGTCGCTGGTCCTCCTCGTCCTCGGGCGGCGCTGGTTCAGCCGCGCCGGGGCCAGCGAGGAGCCGCTCCTCAACGAGCGCGCGACCCGCCTGATCGGCCAGAGCTATGTGCTGCCCGAGCCGATCGTCGGCGGCCAGGGCCGCATCCGCATCGACGACACGGTATGGCGCCTCACCGGTCCCGACGTCCCCTCGGGCACGGCGATCCGCATCGTCGGCCACGACGGCGCGGTGCTGCGGGCCGATATCGCCTGAAGGCTACGCCACGCCGAGGCGCAGGAAGTCGTGCATGTGCACGATGCCGATCGGCCGGCGCTCCTCGACCACGAAGAGCACGGTGAAGGGCCGGTCGGCGGTGTTCATCATCGCCAGCGCCTCGCCGACCAGGGTGTCGGGCGCGATGGTCCGCGGCGAGGCACTCATCACCTCCTCGACCCGCCGGTCGAGAACGTCCGCCGCGAGGCCGCGGCGGAGATCGCCGTCGGTGAAGATGCCGACCAGCACGCCGGATCCGTCGACGATGCCGAGGCAGCCGAAGCCCTTGGCCGTCATCACCGAGACCGCATCGGCGAGCCGCGTCCCGAGCCGCACCAGCGGCAGCGCGTCACCCTGATGCATGATGGCGCGCACGAAATGGAGGCTCGCGCCGAGCCGGCCGCCGGGATGGAAGGCGTGGAAGCTTTCTGCGGTGAAGCCGCGGCTCTCCAAGAGCGCGATGGCCAGCGCGTCCCCGAGGGCGAGCTGCATCAGCGTCGATGTCGTCGGGGCGAGGCCGTGGGGACAGGCCTCCGTCACCTTCGGCAGGGCCAGGACGATGTCCGATGCGCGGCCGAGCGTGCTCTGCGGCGCCGCGGTCATGGCGACCAGGGCGATCTCGAAGCGCCGCGAATACTCGACGATGCTCCGCAGTTCCGCCGTCTCGCCCGACCACGACAGGGCGAGGATCACGTCGCCGCGCGCAATCATGCCGAGGTCGCCGTGGCCGGCCTCGGCGGGATGGACGAAGAAGGCGGGCGTACCGGTGGAGGCCAGCGTCGCGGCGATCTTGCGGGCGATATGGCCGCTCTTGCCGAGGCCCGAGACGATGACCCGGCCGGACCCGCTCCGGATCAGCTCGACCGCCGCCGCGAAGGGCGCCGACAATCCGTTCTCGAGGGCGGCGGCGAGCGCATCCAGCCCCGCCCGCTCGGTGTGAATCGTGCGGAGCGCGGACGACGCCGCGCCGCCCGGCCCTTCCATGACCGCGAGAGTGCGCTTGGCGGCGTTCGACATCCTGTCTTCCGTGCAGCGGGCGCCGCGCGACGGCGGGCGCTCCAGTGCTTTACTCCAACTGTCGGCCTGTCACAAAGCGGCATCGCCCGCCGTGACCAGGGCGCACCAGGGGAACCGTCAGCCGAGCAGCTTCCGCAACTCCTCGCGAAGCGGCCCGCCGAGGTCGTCGCGCTTGAGCGCCAGGGCGACGTTGGCGGCGAGAAAGCCGAGCTTGGTGCCGCAGTCGTAGGTCCGGCCGGCGTAGCGGCTGCCGTAGAACGGCTGCTGCTCGGAGAGGCGGAGCATCGCATCGGTGAGCTGAATCTCGTTTCCCGCCCCGCGCTGCTGGCTGCCGAGGAGGTCGAATATCTGCGGCTGCAGGATGTAGCGGCCGTTGATGTAGAGGTTGGACGGCGCCTCGGCCGGCTTGGGCTTCTCGACCATCGCGGTGATTCGGAAGGCGCCCGGCCCGGCGCTCTCGCCCATGCCGACGATCCCGTACTTGTCGGTCTCCGCCGGATCGCACTCCTCGACCGCGATCACGTTGCCGCCGGTGCGGTTGTAGACCTCGACCATCTGCGCGAGGCAGCCGGGGTCGCAGACCATGTCGGGGAGGAGCACGGCGAACGGCTCGTCGCCGACGATCTCGCGGGCGCACCACACGGCGTGGCCGAGGCCGAGGGGTTCCTGCTGGCGGGTGAAGCTGACGGCCCCCGCCGCCGGGCGCTCGCTCACCAGTTCCTCGAGGGCGGCCTTCTTGTTGCGCTCGCGCAACGTCGTCTCGAGCTCGAAGGCGAGGTCGAAATGGTCCTCGATCGCTGCCTTGCCGCGGCCGGTGACCATGACGAAATGCTCGATACCCGCGGCCCTGGCCTCCTCGACGGCATACTGGATGACCGGCCGGTCGACGACCGTCAGCATCTCCTTGGGCACCGCCTTGGTCGCGGGCAGGAAGCGGGTGCCGAGGCCGGCGACGGGGAAGACGGCGGTGCGGAGGCGAGGCGTCACGGTGGCTATCCCTTCTTGCAGAGGCGCCCGAGGCTAACGGGTAATGCGTGACGATTCCGTTGTCGACCTGCCCGGCATGCCGGCACGGCTCACGTAACGCCTCGCGGAATCGTGAGGTTCCGCGGCCGCCCGGGAACGGTCGATTTGGAACTTGTTAACCAGGGCGGTCGAGAATCGCGAGGGTTGGCGGGGCTTGCGATGCCCCCACCGGAGCATGTTATGGTGAACGCGCTTCGGGCGGGTGGCGGCACGGACGAGAAGGTGAATGCCATGCAACCGATGACAGGCTGCGCTGCGCGATACGTTCGCGCCACGGTCCTGTTCCTTGCCGCCTGCCTCGTGGCAGGCGCGGCCCATGCGTCGTCCCCGTCGCAATGGGTGAAGTCATTCTGGCCGACGGCCAAGGCGGCCGGTATCTCCTCGAGCACCTATCAGGCGGCCCTTGGCGACTTCCAGCCCGATCCGTCGGTGCTCGAGAAGGCGAGCAACCAGGCCGAGTTCAAGCAGGACATCTGGATCTACCTGCACAACGCCGTGTCGGAGCGGCGCATCGTCACCGGCCGCGCGCTCCTCGGCCAGCACGGCCCGCTCCTCACCAGGATCGAGCAGCGCTACGGCGTCGACCGCCATGTCGTGGTCGCCATCTGGGGCATGGAGTCCTCCTACGGCGACGTTCTCAACAACCCGGCCATCGTCAAGAGCACGATCCGCTCGCTGGCGACCCTCGCCTATCAGGGCGGGCGCCGCGCCAAGTTCGGACAGACCCAGCTCATCGCGGCCCTCAAGATCGTCCAGAACGGCGATATCGGCATCCGGGCGATGACCGGCTCGTGGGCCGGGGCGATGGGCCACACCCAGTTCATCCCGACCACCTATGCCGCCTATGCCGTCGATTTCGACGGGGACGGCAAGCGGGACATCTGGAACAATATCGGTGACGCGCTCGGCTCCACCGCCAACTACCTCAGCAAGATGGGCTGGCAGTCGGGTGCCACCTGGGGCTACGAGGTGGTCGCCCCGCGGGGTTTCAACTACAAGCTCGCGGGCAGCGAGCGCTCGCTCGCCGCCTGGCAGAAGCTCGGGCTCAAGCGGCCGGGCGGCCAGGGCTTCCCACGCCCCGGCGAGTCGGCCCGCCTGTTCGCACCGGCCGGCGCCAATGGCCCGGCGTTCCTGCTGGTTAAGAACTTCCAGGTCATCAAGCGCTACAACAACGCCGATTCCTATGCGCTGGCGGTCGGCCATCTCGCCGATCGGCTGCGCGGCGGCGGCCCGTTCACGGTGGACTGGCCGGATGCCGACCTCCGCCTCTCCGATTCGCAGCTCGTCGAGGTCCAGAAGCAACTGGCCGCGCGTGGCCTCTACAGCGGCGAGATCGACGGCAATATCGGCAGCGGCAGCCGGGCGGCGATCTCCTCGTACCAGGAGGCGCTCGGGCTCGAGGCGAACGGGCAGGTCTCGCGCAAGCTTCTCGAAATGCTGCAGACCGGAAGATAGCCGGCTTCTCCGGCTTCTCCGGCCGCGACGGTCATCTTTCTGCCGGAGAAGCCCGCCAGTCTGCACCCGAAGACGGCCGACCGGCGATGCCGACCGGCCGTCCCTGACTGGACCGGCATGGCGAATCGTGCGTTTGCTTCGTCATGTCCCGCGGCAGATGGCAGTGATGGCACGGCGACTTGCCCTTCTCGTCTTCGTGCTCGTGCTCGGCGCGAGCTTCGTCGTGGCCGATTTCGGCGCGGTGCCGAGCGGTGACGCGACCGCGGAGGCGCAGCAGGCCAAGAGGAAGCGGCCAGGCCTTTTCGAGCGCCTGTTCGGCCCCCGCGAGCGCGAAGCTCCACCGAAGGCGGCGCCGCGCAGAACCAGCAATCCGCCCGCCTCGTCGCCGAGCAAGCGCCGGGCCACGCCCAACCGCAAGTCGACGCCTCCGGCGCGGACGACCA
>JAEZEN010000336.1 GCA_023433185.1 Pseudomonadota bacterium
CCCGAAGCACGTCGTGCTCCAGAACGAGGAGTTCGTTGGTCAGCGACGATTGAGGCACGAAGTCGAAGCCCCACCATTGGACACCCAACGTCCATTAGACGACTCCGGGGAACAAAACTCAAGCGTGTAGTCCGTCCGCTCCGGGTTGTCCGACGAAGGCGACGAAATGCCCGGTCCCGTCGCGATGCTTGAAATCGGCCCCACCCATTGTGATATGAAGGCGCCGTTCCGCCAGCGCGGCTCTGCACGCGGCCATCCCGGGCCCTGCCGCGGCGCGCCAAGAAAGAAGACAACGATGCCAGAAGTGATCTTCACCGGCCCCGCCGGGCGCCTGGAGGGGCGTTTCCAGCCCGCCAAGCAGAAGAACGGCCCGATCGCGATCATTCTCCATCCGCATCCGCAGTTCGGCGGAACGATGAACAATCAGGTCGTGTACCAGCTGTTCTACATGTTCGCGAAGCGCGGCTTCGCGGTGCTCCGCTTCAACTTCCGCGGCGTCGGGCGCAGCCAGGGCACGTTCGACCACGGCTCCGGCGAACTCTCCGATGCCGCCGCGGCGCTCGACTGGGTGCAGTCGATGCATGCCGATGCCAAGAGCTGCTGGGTCGCCGGCTTCTCCTTCGGGGCGTGGATCGGGATGCAGCTCCTGATGCGCCGGCCGGAGGTCGAGGGCTTCATCTCGATCGCCCCGCCGGCAAACCTCCATGACTTCACGTTCCTCGCGCCGTGCCCGTCCTCGGGACTGATCGTCCACGGCGACGCCGACCGCGTCGTGCCGCAGAAGGACGTGCAGACCCTGGTCGACAAGCTCAAGACGCAGCGCGGCATCAAGATCGACCAGCAGATCATCCCCGGCGCCAACCACTTCTTCGAGAACAACGTCGACGAACTGCTCGGCGTCTGCGCCGACTATCTCGACCAGCGCCTCGCCGTGGTCAACGCCGCGTAACCGTCGGGCGCGGCTCCCGCGCCGCATCCCGACATCCGCGAGGGCCATACCATGGCGCGACGTTCGAAGGCCGGCGGTGCGATGTCGGTGAACCTCGCGCTCCAGGGCGGCGGTTCGCACGGCGCCTTCACCTGGGGCGTGCTCGACCGGCTGCTCGAGGAGCCGGGCCTCGACATCGACGGTATTTCGGGCACCTCGGCCGGGGCGATGAACGCGGCGGTCCTCGCCTCCGGGTTCCGCGTCGGCGGCAGAGCGGGCGCCCGCACCGCGCTCGCGGATTTCTGGCGGCGGGTGTCCGACGCCGCCCGCTTCAGCCCATTCCAGCGCGGCCCGCTCGACGTGCTGCTCGGGCGCTGGACGCTCGACAACTCACCGCTCTTCGTGGCCATGGACGTGATGTCCCGGCTCTACTCGCCCTACGACCTCAACCCGCATGGCCGCAACCCGCTCACCGGCATCCTGGCGGAGGTCATCGACTTCGAGCGCATCGCCCATTCGCCGATCCGCCTGTTCATCACGGCGACCAACGTCCGCACCGGCCGCGGCCGGGTGTTCCGGAACGACTCCGTGCCCCCCGATGTCCTTCTCGCCTCCGCCTGCCTGCCGACGATGTTCCAGGCCATCGAGATCGATGGCGACCCGTACTGGGACGGCGGGTATTCCGGCAATCCGACCATCACTCCGCTGGTCCGCGAGCTCGACTCAGACGACACCATCCTCGTCCCGATAAACCCGATCGAACGTCCCGGAACCCCGAACACGGCGCGCGACATCCTGAACCGGCTCAACGAGGTGTCTTTCAACGCCGTGCTCCTGAAGGAACTGCGGATGATCGCGATGATGCGGCAGGTCGCCGACCCCGGCCACAGCGAGGGCGCCCGGTGGGCGCGCATGCGCGTCCACCTCGTCCGGAACCACGTCATGTCCGACCTCGGATACTCCTCCAAGCTCAACGCCGAATGGAGCTTCCTGACGATGCTGCGCGACGAGGGCCGGAAGGCGTGCGAGGAATTCCTTGCCACGCATCGCGACGGGATCGGAGTGCGCTCCACGGTCGACCTCGACGTGCTGCTCGACGGCGTCTGACCCGCTGCGGCCGCCGACCCGCGGTCACCCCGGCATCATGCGGCCTTGTCACCGTCGCCGGACGGCTCGATCGCGGCAGGTGGCGGCGGCTGGCGCCGGCGGGCGCGCCACGACCGGACGAGCCCCGCAATCTCCCCCGGGCTCTGGAAGAGGGGAATCTGCGGCGGCCGCCGCGAGGGCTCGAGCGCGAGCCCGACATCGAGGATCTGGTGGTCCTCGCCCACCGCCCGCACGATGAGCTCGATCGGCCCGTAGGGCACGCGGTCGCCCTGCTCGATGTCGCCGGCCAGTTCCCGACGCAGCAGTTCCGCGATCGACATCTCGCCGTCGCCGTCCGGTACCGGCACGTCGTAGAGCCCGGCGAGATCGGCCACCTTCGTATCGGGGTCGATGCCGAATTCCCCGTAGAGATGCGGGTCCGACGCACCGGCCACCGGGCCGGCGAAAAGCGCGTCGAGGAGGGCGATGTAGCTCGGCGGGGTCAGGACGTAGATCTGGTCCCCGGCGAGCGGCCGGCCGGAACGGTCGGGGCGCAGCGATCGTCCGTCGCGGACGAGCAGCGCCGGCCGTGCCCAGCGCGGGATGCGCTGGCCCTTGGCGACCGGGCTCTCCGGGTGGACGACATAGGCGACGATCTCGTGGCTGCCCCGGCCGGGCAGTTCCAGCTCGATCCGGTCGACGGGCCCGATGCGGGGCGGCACGACGAGCTTCAGCCAGCGGGCCAGGGGGGCGATCGTCCAGCCCTGCACCAGGAGCGAGAACAGGACGACGATGAAGCTGATGTTGAAGATCTCCTGCCCGTAGGGGAGCCCGCCGAGCATCGGCACGATGGCGAGGAGGATGGTCGTCGCGCCCCGAAGGCCGACCCAGGAGATGAAGGCGAGTTCGCGCCGCGAGAAGCGGAACGGAATGAGGCACAGCCAGACCGCAAGCGGGCGCGCGATGAAGGTGAGGAAGATCGCGAGGCCGAGGGCGGAGACGAGTACCGCCGGGAACTCGGACGGGGTCGCGAGCAGGCCGAGCGTCAGGAACATGGCGATCTGGCTCAGCCAGGTCCCGCCCTCCTGGAAGCGCTTTAGGGTCACCGAATGGCGGATGCGCGCGTTGCCGGCAATGATGCCGGCGATGAAGACGGCGAGGAAGCCGCTGCCGCCGAGCATGCCGGCCGAAGCGAAGATGCCGAGCGCCATCGCAAGGACGATGATCGGATAGAGCGCCACCTCGAAGTTCGTGCGGTTCACCACCTCGGCGATCACCAGACCGCCGATCACGCCCACCAGCCCACCGACCCCCGCCTGGAGACCGAAGGTCAACAGAAGGTCGAGGATCGGGCCGTCGCTCGGCGTGGTGGCCAGTTCCACGAGCGAGATCACGAGGAAGATGGCGGTCGGATCGTTCGAGCCCGATTCGACTTCGAGCGTCGACCGGACACGGTCGCGGACGTTGATGCCGCCGACGCGCAGCAGGAAGAACACCGCCGCGGCGTCGGTCGGGGCCAGGGCCGCGCCGAGGATGAACCCGTAGATCCAGGGCAGGCCGAAGATGAACCGCGCCGCGACCGCCACCAGGACCGCCGTCAGGACCACCCCGACGGTCGCGAGGATGCCCGCCGGCCAGGCCGCGACCCGCAGCGTTGCCGCCTTGGTGGCGAAACCCGAGTCGAACAGGATGATCGCGAGCGCGACACTGCCTACGAAGAAGGCAGCCGGGCGATTGTCGAACTGGATGCCGAGCGGACCGTCGACGCCGGCGAGCAGACCGACGATCAGGAAGATCAGGAGGAGGGGGGCGCCGAAGCGAAAGCTGATGAGACTGGTGAACACCGAGGCGACGACGAGCGCCGAGCCGATGAATATCGCCAGATTCATCGCCTCGAACATCGATGTCCCCGCCCCCTCATGTCATGAAATCGGCCCAGCCGGTCCCGCGCCAGACACCTTTTGACCACGCTCCATGGCAGATCAATGGCTTGGCGGCCATGACGGAGAAAAAGTGTTGCGCGGTTAACGGCACCGGGGCGGCGACCGGCGGCTCGCCCGCAGAGCCCGGCCCTTCGGGAACGAACAGCGGGCGCCATGGACTGCCTGGCCGCCCCCGGGTGGGCGCAGCCCATGGGCGGGTAAGCGGACGGCGAGGCCGCGGTTAGAATTTGGCAAGAGACGCCTCGCCGCGACCGGCGCGGCGTGCGCCGTGCTAACGCGGGTGCTATGCCGAAGCCGGTTTCCCGCGGCCTTCCGAACACGCGAAGCCCGCAGCGCAACAGGCACCGCATGACCGTCCGCTGGCGGATTCTCCTCTTCGAACTGATCATCGTCGCCTTCGTCGGGCTGATGGTTGCCGTCATCCTCTTCGGCCTTCGCCTGACCGACGAGTTCGTCACCCGCATCGACGGCGTCCACCGCCGCTTCGAGGTGATCGCCGAACTTGAGGCGCACGCCAACAACTATGCCGAGCAGATCGCGGAGGTTCTGCTGCTCGGCCCCGAGCAGAGGCCGGATTTCGATGCGGCGCGGGCCGAGATGGACGAGGCGTTCGAGCGCCTCACCGAAGTGACCCGCGCCGAGGTATCGACCCTCGAAGACCTCGACGAGATCCAGCGCGAGCTGTCCGATGTCGAGGATGCCTCGCGCATGGCCGAGCTCTACAATGCCATCGACCGCGCGGCGCAGCGGGTCTTCGCCCTCCAGGACGCCGGGCGGCAGGAGGAGGCCGTCGACATCTTCCGCCGCGACGTCGAGTACCGGCTCTCCAACGACTTCGAGGAACTGATCGAGGCCTCTCTCCAGGACGAGCGCAACGAAGTCGCGGCCGAGCGCGCCGAGGTCCGGGCCCAGCAGGAGCTCGCCTTCGTCGGCGCCGGGGCGCTGTCGCTGATCGCGCTCGCGGTCAGCGCCTTCCTCGGCGTCGGCCTTCACCGTTCGATCGCGCGGCCCATGCGGGAGCTCGCCGCCGGCGCCGACGCCATCGCTGCCGGCCGTTTCGACCATCGCATCCCCGATCAGGGCCGCGACGAGCTGGCCGCCGTCTCGCGCAGCTTCAACGCCATGGCCCAGGCCGTCGAGGAGCAGCGCGCCGGCCTCGTCTCGGCCCGGGCGCGGCTCGAGACGGAGGTCGCCATCCGCACCCGCGAGCTGCAGGCCGCCAACGAGCGGCTCCGCGACCTCGACGGGCGGCGCGCCCAGTTCCTCGCCGACGTGAGCCACGAGCTGCGCACGCCCCTGACGATCCTGCGCGGAGAGGCCGACTTCGCCCTCCGCGGCAGCGTCCAGCCCGAGCATTGCCGGGAAGCCCTGGCCCGCATCCAGGGCCAGGCGATCGAGATGGGTCGCCTCCTCGACGACCTCATCGCCTTCGCGCGATCCGACGCCGACGACCAGGGCTTCGAGCCCGAGACGGTAGCGGTCGCCGACATCGTCGCGGCTGCCGCCCAGGAGGGTGAAGTGCGCGCCGAGCCACGGGAGATCCTCATCGAGACCGCCATCGCGGACGACGGTGCCATGATCAGCGCCGACCCCCGGCGCCTGCGGCAGGCGCTGCTCATCGGCATCGACAACGCCGTCAAGTACTCTCCGCCCGGCAGTCGCATCGTGATCGGGACCGAGCGCGACCGCCACTCCGTCACCGTCAGTATCACCGACGAGGGCGAGGGCATCACCCGGGAGGATATGCCCCACGTCTTCGACCGGTTCTATCGTGGCGGCGCCGGCGGCCGCCGCGGCGGCGACGGTCTCGGCATCGGCCTCGCCATCGCCAAGTCGATCGTCGAGCGCCACGGAGGGCAGGTGTCGCTAGCCAACGGAATGGAGCGTGGCGCCGTGCTGATCATGCGCCTGCCGCTGGCGGTGGAGGGCCGAGCATGAAGATCCTCGTCGTCGAGGACGACCGGCGCATCCTCACCTTCCTCAGGCGCGCGCTCGAGGCCGAGGGCCACCACGTCACGATCGCCGAGGACGGCCGCGACGGGCTGGACCGCATCCGCTCAGAGAGCTTCGACCTCGTCATCCTCGACCGTATGCTGCCCTATCTCGACGGGCTCGAGGTGTGCCATGTGGTGCGCCGCGAGAGGCTGCCGGTGACGATTCTGATGCTCACCGCCAAGGACAGCATCCAGGACAAGGTCGAAGGCCTCCGCGGCGGCGCCGACGACTACCTGACCAAGCCCTTCGCGCTCGACGAGCTGCTGGCCCGCATCGTGGCGCTCAAGCGCCGCAAGTCCGGGACGGACGAGAGCGAGAGCCTCCGGGTCGGCCCCCTCACCCTCGATCCGGCCTCGCATCGCGTCACCGTCGATGGCCGCGAGATCACGCTCACGCTCCGCGAATTCGATCTCTTGCGCTATCTGATGGCCAATGCCGACCGCGTGGTGAGCCGCCAGCGCCTCCTCAACAGCGTCTGGGAATACAGCTTCGAACCGGGCACGAAGGTGGTGGACGTCTACATCCGCTACCTTCGCAGGAAGATCGGCGACGAGGAGGGCACCCTCATCCAGACCGTGCGCGGCATCGGCTACATGCTGGCACGTCCGGGCCGCGAGCCGGCCGCCCCCTGAGCGCACGCTTCTTCCCGAATTCTAACCGGGCCTTGGTCCCCGCCTTACCCTCGGCCTCTATGTAGATGGCGTGACGGACCCCACCCCGGGATCCGGAAAAGGCAGAGGACATACGATGGCTGTGAAGGTCGGCAACGGTCGCAACAACGAACTCGAAGGCACTAATGGCGGGGATCGGCTCTACGGCCGCGGCGGAAACGACGAGCTCGAAGGCAAGGGTGGCCGCGACAAGCTCTATGGCGGCAGCGGCAACGACGAGATCGACGGCGACAGCGGCAAGGACCTGCTCTACGGCGGCAAGGGCAACGA
>JAEZEN010000422.1 GCA_023433185.1 Pseudomonadota bacterium
TCGAGGAGCATCCCGGGGCCCGCGAACGCGCCGATGGCGACGAGGACAAGTCGATGATCCCGAGCCTCGACATGGGCCGCGGGTGAGCGTCGGCCGATCGCGGTCGGGGCGGGGCAGCTACCTCATGCCCGGGTCGTCCTGGAGCCAGCGGCCGCGCTGCTTCTCGCCGATCATGCAGTCGATCCGCGGCGGTGCCCGGTAGGAGGCCCGCATCAGCCGTGGCTCCGGCATCGCACCGGCGATCTCCAGCACCAGTTTCCGCCGGATCGCCACGGCGAAGTGCGCCATGTCGTCGACGGTGATCATGAAGGCCCCCGGCCCGCCGATCACGCAATCCTCGTAGTAGATGTCGAGGTCGGGGATGCTGTAGGGGCCGAAGGCGAAGGACGGCCGGATCATGATCGGCAGGCCGTTGATCGTGATGCCCTGGGCGACGATCTGGTCGCGGACCGGCACTACCGGAAGGCCCATGTTGTTCGGGCCATCGCCGGAGATGTCGATGACCTGGCGTGGCGCGTCGACGCCGCTGATCCCGAAGAGGCCGGCGGAGAATTCCAGCCCCTGCGAGATCGAGGTGCCGCGCTCGCGCACGATCGGTGCCGCACCGACCGCGGCGGCGAAGGAATCCGCCTCGGCCTGGTCGGAGACCGTCCTCCAGGGCACCACGACCGCCTGATGGAACGGCCCTGCCCACTCGACATAGGTCACGGCGATGCGGCCCGTCGATCCCGACTGAATCGCCGCGACGACCTCGGGATGGCGAAGCGCCTCGACATAGCCATCCCGCTGGAGCTGCTGCTCCTCGTAGTCCATCGAACGGGATATATCGACCGCAATCACCAGCTCGAGGTCGACGTGGGTCTCGGCCCGCGCCGGCATGGCGGCCATCGCGATCATGCCGAGGGCAAGGAGGTGTCCATGGTGCATGCGCCGGCCTCCGCGCTGCCAGGAAAATCCCCCCTAGAGCCTGCATGGTAACGCGCGGCCGGTCGTCGGCAAGTCACGCTTTCGACAGCGGCAATCGCCCCGCGGCTGGCGCCCGGCCGCGCCCGCATCTTCCAGGCAGGCGCTCGAGCGAGCGCCTCTCAGGAGTCGCCGAGATAGGCCTTCACCGTCTCGATGAACTTGCCCACCGAGATCGGCTTCGACATGTAGGCCTCGCAGCCGCCCTGCCGGATGCGCTCCTCGTCGCCCTTCATGGCGAAGGCAGTCACCGCGATGACGGGGATCGAGCGCAGCTCGTCGTCCTCCTTGATCCACTTCGTCACTTCGAGGCCCGAGACCTCGGGAAGCTGGATGTCCATGAGGATCAGGTCGGGACGGTGCTTGCGGGCGAGTTCGATCGCCTCGAGGCCGTTGCGGGTCTCGACGGTGTTGTAGCCGATCCCTTCCAGGAGGTCGTGGAAGAGCTTCATGTTGAGCTCGTTGTCTTCCACGACCAGCACGGTCTTGGGCATGATCCCTCGGTTCCGGATGCCGGCAATGCGCGGGCTCGCCCGCTCCACGCGTGCGTCGGCTGGGACAGTAGCTGCGATTCGTTGGTAAAACACAAACGCGGGGGCCGTCGTCGATCCCGGTCCCCCGCCGCGTGTCGGATCCGGCGTGGCCAGGATGGAGCAGTCAGGCAGGATGAACACCCTCGAAATCACTCTCGACGGCTACACCGACCTGCCGCCCGGCAAGATCGCCAATGTCGTGAACTATTTCGAGATGGTCTCTCCGCCGCCGGCGCGGGCGCCGCAGCGCCCGGACCTCGCCCTCCGACACGTCACGCAGCCGGAGGTGGCCTGGTTTCGCGACGTGATCCGCGCGATCGGCGAGCGTTGGCTCTGGTACTCGCCGCTGGTCATGCCCGACGCCGAACTCGCCGCCATCATCCGGGATCCGCTGATGGAGACCCGCGTGCTCGAGCGGGACGGGGCACTGCTCGGCATCAGCCAGCTCGATCGCCGCGTTCCCGGCACGGTCGAAATCGCCTTCTTCGGCGTTGCCGAGACGGAGATCGGCACGGGGGCGGGACGCTGGCTGATGGACCGGACCCTCGAACTGGCGTTCGCTCCGGACATCCGGCGGGTATGGGTGCATACCTGCACGTTCGATCATCCCGCCGCGGTGCCGTTCTATCGGCGCGCGGGCTTCACGCCCTACAAGTTCGCGATCGAGGTCACCGACGATCCCCGCCTCACCGGGCAGGTTCCGGACTCCGCCGGCCCGCATGTCGCGCTGATCCGGCCCCGCCCGCTGCGCTGATCGTCAGCGGTTGCCCGAGTTCCGGCTGGGAACGGCATCCGTGCGGTCCTGGTCGCGTTCGGCGATCGCCTCGAGCTTCTCCAGTTCCTGCTCCGCCTCGTCGCAGTCGGCCACGGCGGCGGCAAGCTGTCCCTTCAGTTCCTCGGCCGAGGCGAGAAGATTGTCGCGGCGCTGCATCGCCGCCTTGGCGAAAGTCGGATAGGCGAAGTGCGCCACATCCCGGATGCCGCTCCGCTCCTGTTCGGCGACGACCTGGTCGTTGAGGTCCCGCGCCATGCGCTCGAACTCGGCAATCATTCCCTCGATCTGCCCCACCTGGCGCCGCTTCTCGCGGACCTGGAAGCGCTTCAACCGGACCAAACCGTCTCGCGATTTCGCCGCCAACGCACACACTCCCCCTTACACCCCAGTTCAAGGAGGCTCGGACAGAGCCTCCTCCGGCTCCGATTTCGGGCCGGCGGTAACTTTTCGTTTACGCCTCGCGTTAATCATGGTCGCAGACGGCTTAATTCACCGTAAATCGGAACCCTTGAAATTCCGTCGATCTTCGCGAGTCCGCTGAATCACTTAGCCGAGTTTTCTAATCCTGGTTAAGAGGATGCTAACTCCGAAAATCGGATGAAAATTCAGACTAATGCAGCAATGAACCGATAATTCCTGTTAATCCGCTTGTGCTGCCGAATCAGTGTTTGTTAACCATTGACGTGTAGCGTGCGAGTCGAGGTTAACCCTCCATTGGTGATGAAGGCCGGGGCGGCTGGATCGCCATCCCGAAGGGCAGGCCAGGGGGATTGGCATGCGAGTGCTACTGATCGAAGACGACAGCGCCACGGCGCAGAGCATCGAACTGATGCTCAAGTCGGAGAGTTTCAACGTCTACACCACCGACCTCGGTGAGGAGGGTGTCGACCTCGGCAAGCTCTACGACTACGACATCATCCTTCTGGACCTGAACCTGCCCGACATGTCCGGGTACGAGGTTCTGCGGACGCTCCGCGTCTCGAAGGTCAAGACACCGATTCTCATCCTCTCCGGCCTCGCCGGGATCGAGGACAAAGTCCGTGGCCTTGGTTTCGGCGCCGACGACTATCTGACGAAGCCGTTCCACAAGGACGCGCTGGTGGCACGTATCCACGCCATCGTCCGCCGGTCCAAAGGCCACGCCCAATCCGTGATCGTCACCGGCGAGCTGACGGTGAACCTCGACACCAAGACCGTCGAGGTCCACGGGCAGCGCGTCCATCTGACGGGCAAGGAGTACCAGATGCTGGAACTCCTCTCGCTCAGGAAGGGGACGACGCTCACCAAGGAGATGTTTCTCAACCATCTCTACGGCGGCATGGACGAGCCGGAGCTGAAGATCATCGACGTCTTCATCTGCAAGCTCCGCAAGAAGCTCGCCTCGGCGACGAGCGGCCGGAACTTCATCGAGACGGTCTGGGGTCGCGGCTACGTGCTGCGCGAGCCCGAGGAGCAGGACGTCCGCGAGAGCGCCTGACGCGGACTGCATCCCGGCGGCGGGCCCGGCCGGATTCCCGGGTCCCGGTCGCTGGGGCTGGCGAGGGCCGGAAGGCGGCAGGACGTGCCGAGGGAACGGCGCCTTGCGATTCAGGCCGCCGCGACGCTTGCCGGGACAGGCCCCGGCGCGGCTTCGATCACCACCGAATCCCCCTCGAGCCGGGCGCCGACCGTCATGCCGACGGTGCGCGCGAGCGCCCCGGTGTAGTAGCCCTGGATGGCATGGGCGTCGATCGCCGCGACATCGATCGTCCCGGGGATCAGCGATTCGAAGGCCGCGGGTACCCTCGGGCGGGGTCCCGTGCAGCGGATCGAGAAGCGCGGCGCCGCCGTATCGCCTTCCACCGCGACCGTGATGCGGCCGCCCGCGGGGATCGCGGCATTGGCGAGCAGGATGAGATTGAGGAGGAGCTTCACCCGGTTCTTGGCCATGAAGGCGCGCGGTGCCGTGAAGCTGAAGTCCGCCTTTTCGCCATTCATGAAGCCGGTCGCCACCTTTTCGGCGTCGCCGAGGTCGATCTCGGCGCCGGCCGATCCCGCCGCGCCGAAGGCGAGCCGCGCGAACTGGAGCTTGGCCGAGGCCTGATTCGCGCTCTTGCGGATGAGGTCGAAGGCGAAGGTCCTCATCCCCTCGTCCTTTTCCTCGTCGAGCACTTCGAGGCCGTTTACGATGGCGCCGACCGGGGAGATGATGTCGTGGCAGACACGGCTGCAGAGGAGCGCGGCGAGGTCCAGCGCGTCCAGTTCGACCGGGTCGGTCATGGTGATCCTCCGACGGTCCGTGCGGCCCGAATCGCTGCCGGGCGGCTTCCGGGGCCGGGTTACACCGGCCGACGCGGCCTGCCAACCGTCCCGCCTACGCCGCCAGGGCGCTGCCCTGCCTGCCGCGGTCTCGCCGGGTTTCCGTCGTAAACTCGCGCCGGGAACGATTCGCCGGCGGCTTCGCCGGCCAACCACAGGGACTGCCATGTTGCTCAGCGGCCTGAGGATGCTTGCGATCGCCCTCGCGTGCCTCGCGTCGGGCTACGCCGCGGCTCAGCCCTACGAGGTGGTCGAACCCACCTATGACGCGCCGCCGCCGACAACCGGGGCGCCGGCGCCGTTTGCGCTGAACGAGATCGTCGCGACCGGCAATCAGGTCTTCAGCGAGTTCACGCAAGGGTTTGCCGCGATCGTCGAACGCGCCGCCGGCAATTACGGCCTGCCGAACGGCTACGTCGTCGGCGAGGAGGCGGGCGGGGCCCTGATCGGCGGCGTGCGCTACGGCCAGGGCACCCTCTACACGCGGAACGCCGGTACCTACCAGGTCTACTGGCAGGGCCCGTCCCTCGGCCTTGACGTCGGGGCGGCCGGCAACCGCGTGATGATGATGGTCTACAACCTGCCGTCGGTGAATGCGATTTTCGACCGCTTCGTCGGCGTCAACGGCTCCGCCTATGTCGTCGCCGGGCTCGGCATGACCGTGCTCTCGAAGAACGGAATCTACGTGGTTCCGGTCGTCTCGGGGGTCGGCGCCCGGCTGGGCGTCAATTTCGGCTACATCAAGTTCACCACCCGCAAGACCTGGAATCCCTTCTGACCTGCGACGAGATAACGGTGAATCACCGCCGAAAGGCTTGCCGCCGGGGCAACTTCTCCGGTTAAGGTAGGGTTGACGCGGCCGTTCCGGCCTCGGCAGCTTTGACGAGGCGACCGCCGGCATGCCGGCGAGAATGGAGTGCCGACCGTTGATTGAAGCGGTCATGTTTTTCGTGCTCGGCCTCCTGGCCGCTGGTCTGGTCGCGCTGGCGCTCACGCCGGCGGTCTGGCGCCGTGCGCACCGGCTGGCGAAGGCGCGGGTCGAAAGCAGCCTGCCGATGTCGCTCGGCGAGGTGCAGGCCGAGAAGGACCAGCTCCGCGCCTCCTATGCGCTGTCGGCCCGCCGCCTCGAGCTCCAGCTCGCCGAAGCCAAGGAGACGGCACGCTCGCACACCGCGTCGTCGAGCCGGTTGAAGGCCGAGATCGCCGGGCTGACGGCGGCCCAGGCGGAGAAGGCGGCGGCGATCGCCGGGCTGGAGACGAAGCTCTCGGAAACGGAGGAGGCCCTCGCCGCCGCCGAGGCGCGCACCGAAGCGGCCCGGCGGGACATCGCCGCGCGCGATGCGACCCTCGTCGAGCGCAGCCGGGCGATCGCCGGCCTCGAGACCGAGATCGCCCAGCTCCGGCTGGTGATGGAGGAGCAGCGGCTCGAACTGGTCGCCCGCGACACCACCATCGGCAATCTCGAGGACCAGCTTGCCGCGTCGCGGGAGGCGGAGGCGACCGTGGCCATGGCGCGCGACCAGGCCCATGTGGCGCACGAGGCCACGAAGGCGGCCCTTGCCGCCGAGCGCCGGCAGCGCGAGGGGCTCGAGGCGCAGATCGCGGTCCTCGGGGTGGAGCGCGCCGATCGGCTTGCCGCGCTCGACCGGCGGATCGCCGAACATGCGGCGCTCGAGGCCGAACTGGCGCGGAG
>JAEZEN010000439.1 GCA_023433185.1 Pseudomonadota bacterium
GAGAAGCAGTGGAGGACGGCGGGGAAGGCGCCCTGCCCGGCTTCCGCCTCGAGGATCGCCGCCATGTCGGCGTCGGCGTCACGGGCGTGGATGACGAGCGGCAACTGCGTCTCCCGCGCCGCCGCGATATGACGGAGGAACGAGGCCCGCTGCGCCTCGCGGGGCGAGGAATCGTAGCGATAGTCCAGCCCGGCTTCGCCGATCGCCACGACCTTCGGATCGTCCGACAGCCGGACGAGGTCGGCGGTCGTGACGTCGGGCTCCTCGGCGGCATTGTGCGGATGGGTGCCCACGGAGCACCAGACATCGGCATAGCGCCCGACCATGGCGCGGAGCGCGGGGAAACGCGCCACTCGGGTCGCGATGCTGACCATCGTGGCGACGCCCGCGGCCCGCGCGCGCTCGACGACCGCATCCCGGTCCTCCTCGAAGTCCGGGAAATCGAGGTGGCAGTGGCTGTCGACGAGCATCCTTCCGGGGCCTCCGCTCAGCCGGAGTCCGTCTCGCCGGCGGCCTCCTCGACGTAGCGCGGGAAGACCGGCTGCGGCGGCGGAAGCCGGCTGTTCCCGGCAAGGCGCCCGGCGGCCCCGAGAGCGGCGAAACTGCGCGCCGCGGCCGGCACGCCGAGACTGTCGAGGAGCTTGGCGCCCGAGCCCGGCATCACCGGCTGGACGAGGATCGCCACCTGCCGGAGAACCTCGGCGGTCACGTGGAGAACGGTACCGAAGCGTTCCGGATCGCTCTTGCGGAGCGTCCAGGGCGCGGCGGCGGCGAAGTAGCGGTTGGCTTCGGCCACGACCGCCCAGATCGCGTTGAGCGCCTGGTGGATCTGCTGCCCGGCGAACGCCGCACGGCACTGGTCGAGAAGCCCGTCGGCGCGGCCGAGAATGTCCTGGTCCTCGGGCGCCAGCGTGCCGGGGGCCGGCAGGATACCGTCGCAGTTCTTGGCGATCATCGACAGCGAGCGCTGGGCGAGGTTGCCGAGATCGTTGGCGAGGTCGGCATTGATGCGCTGGACGATGGCCTCGTGGCTGTAGTGGCCATCCTGCCCGAACGGCACCTCCCGGAGGAAGAAGTAGCGGACCGCGTCCAGGCCGTAGGCCCGGATCAGGTCGAACGGGTCGATGACGTTGCCGACCGACTTCGACATCTTCTCCCCGCGGTTGAACACGAACCCGTGGGCGAAGATGCGCTTCGGCAGCGGCAGCCGGGCGGACATCAGGAACGCGGGCCAGTAGACCGCATGGAAGCGTATGATGTCCTTCCCGATGACGTGCAGATCGGCCGGCCAGTAGCGGTCGAACCGGGCGGCATCGTCGGGGAAGCCGACGCCGGTGATGTAGTTGGTGAGGGCGTCGACCCACACATACATGACGTGGCTCGGGTCGTCGGGAACGCGGATGCCCCAGTCGAAGGTGGTCCGCGAGATCGAGAGGTCCCGGAGGCCGCCCCGGACGAAGCTGACCACCTCGTTCCGGCGTTCGTCGGGACCGATGAAGTCCGGGTTCGCGTCGTAGTGGGCGAGCAGACGCTCCTGGTATGCCGACAGGCGGAAGAAATAGGTCGACTCCTCCACCCATTCGACCGGCGTGCCCTGCGGCCCGTAGCGAACGCCGTCGGCGCGAAGCTCCGTCTCGGACTCAGCGTAATAGGCCTCGTCGCGAACCGAGTACCAGCCCGAGTAGCTGTCCTTGTAGATGTCGCCGCTCGCCGCCATCCGGCGCCAGATCTCCTCGCACGACCGGTAGTGTCGCGGTTCGGTGGTCCGGATGAAGTCGTCGTTCGAGCACCCGAGCGCCTGCGCCATGTCCCTGAACAGCGCCGCGTTCCGGTCGGCGAGCGCGAGCGGCGTCAGGCCCGCGCGCTCGGCGGCCTGCTTCATCTTGATGCCGTGCTCGTCGGTCCCGGTCAGGAAGTAGACGTCGGCGCCGTCGAGGCGGTGGAACCGCGCGATCGCGTCGGTTGCCATGTCCTCGTAGGCGTGGCCGATATGCGGTGTGCCATTGGGATAGGAAATCGCTGTGGTGACGTAGAATTTTCGGGCGGTCATCGTCGTCTCGCCGGTCGGTCGTCCTGAGCGCAGGTCACGGTGCGGCCGCGTTGCGGCCGGTCGGCATCGTCACATTCGTGCGGCGCGGGCGAGCGACATGAGGATCGAGAGCACGACCTGCTTGCGGTCAAGATTGAGGTCCTCGGCTGCCGTCGAGGATTGCGCGACCTTGTCCCACACCTCCGCCCATCTGGCAAGCGGGACGGCCCGGACCGCCGGCCCCGGCTGGGCCTCCGCGGCCGGCTCGTCCTCGCCACGAACCCGCCGCGCCAGCCAGGAACGGACAATGTCGAGAAACCCGTAATAGGCGTCGTCCGCGTTGCGCCCGGAAACCCGATCGGCCACGGCGTGCATCGCGGTCACATCGCTGTCGCCATTGCCCGCGGCAAAGCGCGCGAAGGCCCGGTAGCGGTCGATTCCGTCCTCTGACAGGAGAAGGATGGCCCGTCGGAGGCTTCCTTCGGCAAGGATCGCCGCAAGCCGGATGTCCTCCTCGCCGGCGTCGATGCTGCCGTTGCCGGCGATGGCCGCCGCAATCGCCTCGGCCGTGAGCGGTGCCAGATCGAACCTCCGGCAGCGGGAGCGGATGGTCGGCAGGAGTCGGCCGGGCGTATGGCTGAGGACGAGGAACAGCGATCGGGCCGGGGGCTCCTCGAGCACCTTGAGGAGCGCGTTTGCGGCGCTCGCATTCATCTCGTCGGCCGGGTCGACGACGGCGATCCGCCAGCCCCCTTCCCCGCCGGTCGAGCCGAAGAAGCCGACGGTCCGGCGTACCACGTCGACCGGGAGTTCGGTCTTGTAGCGCTTGGCGCGCTCGTCCCACGGACGCTCCATGGTCAGGAGGTTGGCATGGGCGCGCCCGGCGACGCGGCGAAAGGCCGGCCCGTCCGCGGCTACGGAGAGGTCGGTGGCGGCCCGCACCGGCGCCGACGACGGATCGGGATGGGCCAGCGCGAAGCGGGCGAAGCGGTAGGCCAGCGTCGCCTTGCCGATGCCCTTCGGCCCGCCGAGAAGCCAGGCGTGGTGCATCCGGCCGCCGCGATAGGCGTCGAGAAGCGCCGTCTCGGCCTCCGGCGCGCCGTGCCACAGCGGCTGCGCCTCGGGCGGAAGCCAGCCGTCCAGGAGGTCGAGGCGCGGGATGTCGTCGGCCATCAGGCGGCGGCGCGAAACAGGCGCGCGGTCACCGAGCGCCAGATCTCGTCGGCGACCTCCTTCTCGCCGCGGCTCGCGTCGACCACGAGGCAGCGTGCCGGATCCGCGGCGGCGATGGCGAGGAAGGCCTCGCGGCGGCGGGCATGACGCTCGACCAGGTTGCTGTCGAAGCGGTCGGGTCCGGTGCCCGTCTCCGACTGGCGCGCCTTGACGCGGCGGAGGCCGATCTCGGGGGCGATGTCGAGGATGATGGTCAGGTCGGGCCGCGTGTTGCCGACGGCGATCCGCTCGAGCGCCTCGAGCGCCGCCGGTGCGACGCCGCCCTCCGCCCCCTGGTAGACACGGGTCGAGTCGGCGAAGCGGTCGCAGAGCACCCAGGCGTTGGAGGCGAGCGCGGGCCGGATCACGGTCTCGACATGATCGGCGCGCGCCGCGGCGAACAGCAGAGCCTCGGCGTCCGCTCCCATGGCCTCCGCCTCGCCGCCGAGGATGAAGCCGCGGATCGCCTCCGCCGCCGGCGTGCCGCCCGGCTCGCGGGTCACCACGATGCGGATGCCACACTCGACGAGATGGGCGCCGAGACGCTGGATCTGGGTGGACTTGCCAGCCCCCTCCCCGCCTTCGAACGTGATGAACTTGCCGGCCATGGCGAGGATATAGCCCGCCTACCACCAGCCGAGAAGGAGTTCCTGAAGACCGTCGAGAGCCCGGCGCGACAGCGGCCCCACCGGGACGTCCGCCGCCGTATAGACCGGCGCCTCCATGGTCATGCCGTCGCTGGTGTTGATGCGCACGATCCCCGCGACGCGGCCCGCCGAGACCGGGGCGGCCAGCGGCCCGTCATAGACGACCTCGGCGCGGAGCGTGACACGGTTCTGCAGCGGCATCAGGAACTCGACCGGTTCGCGCGCGACAAGCCCGACCCGCGCCTGCGCCCCGTTGAACACCCGCGCCTCGGCGATGACGTCGCCGGCATCGAAGAGCTGGACGCGCTCGAACTCGTTGAAGCCCCACTCGAAGAGCTTGCGGACCTCGTCGTTGCGGAGTTTCTCGGTCTCGGCGCCGTTGACTACCAGGATCAGCCGCTGGCCGTTCCGCACCGCCGTTCCGGCGAGCCCGAATCCCGACTCCGGGGTCGAGCCCGTCGTCAGCCCGTCGGAGCCCGAAACGAGGGAGAGCAGCGGGTTGCGGTTGAGCTGCCGGATCTTGTTCCAGGTGAACTCAGGTTCCGAATAGATGGTGTAATACTCGGGAAACTCGCGGATCACATAGGCGGTGAGCCTGGCGAGGTCGCGGACCGAGGCATACTGCCCGGGGTCGGCATAGCCCGTCGGATTGGTGAATCGCGTGTTCTCCAGTCCGATCCGCTCGGCCTCGCGGTTCATCAACACGGCGAACGCGTCCTGCGAGCCGGCCAGGCCCTCCGCAAGAACGATGCATCCGTCGTTGGCGGACTGGACGATGACCCCGCGGATGAGATCCTCGACGCGGATGCTCGAGCCGAGGGCCGCGAACATGGTGGTGCCGCGCGACGGTGCACCGCCCGTGCGCCAAGCGTCTTCGCTGACGACGAACTCCTGATCGAGGGTCAAGGTGCCACTGCGCAGGGCGCTGAAGACCACCGCCATGGTCATGATCTTGGCCATGCTCGCCGGCGGGGCCCGCTCGTCGGCATTCTTCTCGAAGAGCACCGTGCCGGTGCCGACGTCGATGAGAATCGCCTGGGGGATCCTGGTCTCGTAGCGACCCGAGTCCTGGGCGAAACCGGGGGCAACGGCCAGCAGCAGAACGGCCAGGACCAGCGACCAGAGGCGGCTATCGGCGGAAAATCGAATCATGGCGATCGGCCTGCGTGAACCTACGCGGCCAGTCTCTCAGGAGATGATGGCAGCAATCGTGCCGTTCGGCCCATGCTCAGTCGGCAGAGCGGACCACGAAAGCGCCGCCGAGGCCGAGCGCGCTCGCGGCATCGATCACCGCCCCCGGATCGACCGAGGCGTCGACGACCTTCACCCGCACGACGTGGAGCGTCCGCCCATCTCGGCTGTCGGCCGAGATCACCGGTTCGCCGAGCGACGAGAGGGCGCTGGCGACGCGCTTGGCGTTGGAGATGTCGGCAAACGATCCCACTTGTACCGCCCTCGGAGCAGGCAGGGCCCGCTGCGGCTGTGCGACCGCGTCGAAGGACGCGTTCTTCGCCAGCGCATTGGCGGCGACCTGGGCCCGCGTGAAGACCTGGACGTCGGCTTCGGCGTAGGAAGAGGCGAAGCCCGTGTCGAGGATCAGCGGCGCGAGGGGATCGAGGGGCGGCGTGGCCTCGTGGCCGGCACCGAAGGCCAGCGTCTCGTCGGCAACGCTGAAGTCGATGGCCGGACGCGACTTGGTGCCGCCGAACAGCGGCCGCCGCGGTGCGTCATTCGAGGCGACCATGACCTCCCGGCCACCCAGCATCGCCGGCCCGTCGCCCGGCCCGCGATAGGAGGCGACCAGCATCTTGCTGTCCTTGCCGTCGAGCTGTGCGGGGCCGATATAGTCGACCTGCACCTTGGCGGTGCCCGCGCGCTTGAAGTCCAGCATCGATGCGGTCTGCGCCGAGACGTCGATGACGCGATTGTGGGTGAACGGCCCGCGGTCGTTCACCCGGACCACAACAGAGCGGCCGTTGCCGAGATTGGTGACGCGGGCATAGCTCGGCAGCGGCAGCGTCGGATGGGCCGCCGACAGGTCGCCCATGTCGTAGACTTCGCCATTCGCCGTCTTGCGGCCGTGGAAGTTGGCGCCATACCAGGAAGCGGTTCCCGAGGCCGTATAGCCTTCGGGATTGTCCTGCGGAACGTAGGTCCTGCCTGCGATCCGGTAAGGCTTGCCCACCATGTAGCGGCCGCCGCCATCGGGTACCTTCTTGGTGCCGGAGACGACGCGCGGGCTCGACTTGCCGTACTCGGCCTCGCTGAACTTGGGGGAGAGTTCCTCCGTCGCGGACCAGGCGGCGAGAGCGCCGCCGACACCGACGAGGCAGAGGACGCGAAGCGTCCGCACCGAGAGCATCCGGCGACCGGGACGACGGGTCAGCATGCGCGAGCCACCCGGCCCTGCATCACGCTGCGCGTCGCGACACCCACCGTCGCGTCAAGATGAAT
>JAEZEN010000456.1 GCA_023433185.1 Pseudomonadota bacterium
CAATCGACCTCGACCGCCGACACTACCAGCGCCTGCTCGACCAGGCGCTCGCCTCCGAGGCCGATTTCTACCGGCTTTCGGGGGGCGCCACCGTCGACGAGCTGCTGCAGTCCTTGAGCCAGATGTCGTAGACGGCGTGGTCGACAGCGTGAAGGCCCGGGCTGTCAGCGAACATCCAGCCCGAGAATATCCGCCGGACCCTCCGGTTCAGCGTGATCTCGTCGACCTCCACGAACGCGTCGGTGAGCGGCGCCTCGGTCGACGGCCGCGAGTAGCAGACGCGCGGCGTGACCTGGAGCGCGCCGAACTGGACGGTCTCGTCGATATAGACATCGAAGGAGATGATGCGCCCGGTGATCTTGTCGAGGCCGGAGAACACGGCGATCGGATTGGCGATCTTGTTGGCCGAAGGGACCAGCGCCTGACCGTCCTGCGCCCCTGCCGCGAGCGGCGAGCAGACGGCCAGGACCGCAAGGAGGAATGCCGGGAAACGCTGCCTGATCATATGGAAATCCTGGTCGGCCACGGTCGATAGCGGCGGCTCGTATCACGGGATTCCGGCAGCGAAAAGGCCGGCGACGAGCGGTGCATCAGGCGGCTCCGGCGCGCGGTGCGCCGGAGGCGGCGCTGCCCGATCCGCGCAGCCACGCCTCGAGCCCCGCCACCTGTGCCGGCCGGAACCGGAGGCCGAGTTTCGTCCGCCGCCACAGGATGTCCTCGGCGGTCTCCGCCCACTCCTCATCCATGAGATAGCCCACTTCCGCCTCGGTGAGGTCGGAGCCGAAGCACAGGCCCAGATCGTCCATGCTCCGCGCGCCCGAGACGATGGTGTGGGCGCGGGTGCCGTAGTACGACACCAGCCGGGCCGCGTGGCGGGCGCTCAGGAAGGGGTAGAGAGTGCGCAGGCCGCGGGCAAGTTCGCCGAGACCCTCGACGGGGAAACCGCCACCCGGCAGGGCCACCCCGGAGGTCCACGCCGGACGCGCGCCGATATAGGGCGCAAGCCTTTCGAGCACGGACTCGGCGAGGCGGCGATGCATGGCGATGGTACCGCCGAGCGCGCTGACAAGCGGCGGCTCGCGACCCGTTGCGTCGACGTGGACGGAGGAGCAGCGGGAGCGGTCGAGAAAGCGCCGCTCGAGCGAATCCGGCACCGCCCTCACGCCGGCCCAGGCCCAGACGACGTCATCCTCGAAGAGCGGTCGACGGAAATACTCGCCGGCCGCCGCGATCAGGTAGGCGACCTCGGCGCTGTCGGCGGCGACCTCGGCGGGGTCGCCATCGTAGTCCTCCTCGGTCGAGCCGATGAGGGTCAGGTCGCGCTGATAGGGAACGACGAAGATGGTCCGGCCGTCGGTGTTGCGCAACACATGGCCGCGATCATGGTCGTAGAGCCGCGGCACCAGCAGGGTGGTCCCCTTGACGAGCCGGACGGCCGGCCGGGAGCGGCCATGGACGACATGGTCGACCACCGCCGCCGACCACGGGCCGGCCGCATTGACGAGCGCGCGCGCCGCGACCGCAAGCCGTTCGCCACGCTCGGATTCGAGCGCCAGGCGCCACAGCGTGCCCTCCCGTTCCGCCACGACGCAGCGCGTCCGGGGCCGGATGTCGGCACCCCGCATGCGCGCATCGCTCGCCACCAGCACGACGAGACGGGCATCGTCGACCGTTGCATCGGAATACTCGAAGCCGGACGTGTATTCGGGGCGGAGGGTCTTGCCGAGGCGATCGGCGCCCAGCGTTACGGGGAGAGCGCGCCCGAGCGGACTGCCCGCCGACATGCGATCATAGGCGGCGTGACGCAGCCCGCCGACAGCGCGCGAGATGTATCCGCCTCGGTCCGGCACCACCAGCCGAAGCGGGCGGACGATGTGCGGCGCCGACTGGACCAGACGGTCGCGCTCCTGGAGCGCCGCGCGCTCATCACCACCGAGGAGACGCGAAAGCCGACGTGGCTCCGCAAGGAGAAGCTTCGGCGAGGCCGAGGAACTGCCATGCCCGAGATCGCCCTTGTCGCAGAGGAGCACGGAAAAGCCACGGCCCGCCGCGTCCCTGGCGATGCCGCAGCCGATGATCCCCCCGCCGATGATCGCGAGATCGTAGGCCCGCCCCTGCAACTGCCCCTGGTCCCCTGCGATTCCAACCAGGCGACCATGGCCCAGGACGGCCGGAAAGCGAAGCGCGTTTTCCATCGGCGCCGGCGGCCGCCGGGACCATACGGAACCCGGCGCGTCCGGCTGGAACGAGATTGCCTCATTGATCGTTGTGTGCGCTGCGTTTATTTCACGTCGCCGGTGCTACGGGACTGTGCTGCATACGCGGTCGGCGACAGCACCGTACATGTCGTCATGGTTGAAACTAGCGGCCAACTATGTCTGTAGATGACCTCTACCGCATTCTAAGAACGAGCCACGTTCAGGCACAGGGAATCGTCGACACCATCCAGGACCCCCTGCTCGTCCTTGATGAATCCCTCCGTGTGAAGGCAGTCAGCCGTTCCTTTCTCGAATTCTTCAATGTCGACAGCGAGGAGACGCTGGGGCAGTACATATATGATCTGGGAAATGGGCAATGGGACGTTCCGGATCTTCGGCTCTTGCTCACGCGCGTTCTTCCGCGAAGTGCCGCGATTGTTGATTTTCTCGTGGAGCACGAGTTCCCGGACATCGGGCAGCGATCGATGCTTCTCTCGGCGCGGACTCTATTTCGCGCTCACGGCCGAAGTGAATCGATACTGATCTCGCTCGTGGATGCGACGGAGCGGCTCGAGAGAGAAGCAGCGAAGGACATGCTTGCCCGCGAGCTTCGCCATCGTATGACCAATCTCCTTGCCACCACGCAGTCGCTCGCCCGGCAGACGGCGACCAAGGGTCGATCGGCGGAAGAGTATCGCTCGGACTTCCTCGGCCGGTTCGGCGCATTGGTCGCAGCGCAGGATCTGTCCTTCGACGGAGACGGGCTCACCCTCCAGGCCGTGCTCGAGCAAGTCCTCGCACCCTACCTCGTCGACGCGGGGAGAATCTGCATCGAGCCGGGCCCGGCGGTGGACTTCGATCCGCGCGTCCTCATGTCATTCGGACTGGTCGTCCATGAACTGGCGACAAACGCGGCCAAGCATGGCGCCCTCTCCGATCCGGCTGGTCGGGTCCGGATCCGCTGGCTGGTGAGCGAGGACTCCGACAGCTTTCGAATGGAGTGGATGGAAAGCGGCGGCCCCCCGGTCGAACCGCCGGAGACCACCGGATTCGGAACAAAACTCATCCAGTTCTCGATCGCCTACGGCCTCGGCGGCACGGTGGAACAACACTACGCAAAGCAGGGCCTGCGGGTCGAAATCTTCATTCCCCTTCCGAAGGCCCCCGACGCCGGCTGAGGACCCGTGGCGCAGAAATCCATCCTGGTCGTCGAAGATCAATATATCATCGCCCTCGACCTCGAGATGATGCTTGAGGCGAACGGCTGGCGGGTGCTGGGGCCTGTCGCGACGGTTCGCGATGCACTGCGCCTGCTCGAGGAGGAAGTGCCGACGGTCGCTCTGCTCGACGTCGACCTCGGCAGGGAATTCGTCACGCCGCTGGCCGAAGCCCTGAGGGAGCGAAGCATCCCCTTCGCCCTTGCCACGGCCTATCGCAGTCCGGAGGAAATCGGAGGAGCGGCGCTTGCGGGCGTGCCGAACGTCGGCAAGCCGACGGGAGAGCGGCGTCTGCTGGCCGTTCTGGCTGAACTTGCGGGATCATAGCCGGCCTGCCGCCGCCGGAATGCCTGACACCTGCGCGCCGCCCGATAGCGACGCCCAGGTGTCAGACAAAGCCCATCCCGGCAGAACATCCCGTACATCCTACCGTGCCTGGATGCACGGGTTTCGGGAAGCTCCGGTCAGACCCGTCCCATCAACACGAGAATGAGAAGCACGACCACGATCACGCCCAGGATACCGGATGGACCATAGCCCCATCCGCGCGAGTATCCCCAGGTCGGCAGGGCGCCGATGAGGATGAGGATGAGGATGACGAGTAGTATTGTGCCGATCACAGCCGTGCTCCCAGCTCATTGGACCGGAGTGGAAACGGCCAGGCGCCCGCGAGGTTCCCGGCTCCGTGCGATTGTCGGAAGCGCATCCGCCGTGTAACCCCTCGCCCGCGGCGCAGAACCACGGAGGACCGCTCGCCATGCCCCACGGCACCTCCAATGGAGTGAACCTCCACTACGAGATCGTCGGACCGGCCGGTGCCCCGGTCGTCGCCTTCGCCCACTCGATCGGGGCGACCATGGCGATGTGGGATGCGCAGGTCGCCGCCTTGTCCGGCCGGTACCGCTGTCTGCGCTACGACACCCGCGGCCATGGCGGATCGGAGGTCGTCGCCACTCCCGCCACGGTCGACGACCTCGCCGACGATCTCGCCGGGCTTCTCGATGCCCTCGGCATCGCGCGGGCGCATGTCGTCGGGCTGTCCCTCGGCGGGATGACCGGCCAGGCCTTCGCCCTGCGCCACCCGCAGCGGCTCGACCGCCTCGCGCTTCTCGCCACCAGCGCCGCGATGGATGAAGCGGCATGGCGCCAGCGGATCGAGACCGTGACGAACGAGGGATACGCGCCCTTCATCGACGGCATCATGGTGCCGCGCTGGTTCACGCCGGCCTTCGCCGCGGCGCATCCCGAGGTGATCGCCGGCTTTCGGTCGCGGATGATGGCGAACGATCCGCTGGGCTATGCCGCCTGCGCCAACGTCATCGCGACGCTCGACCTCCTACCGCGGATATCGGGCATCAAGGCCCCGACGATGATCATCGTCGGGGCGGAGGACCCGGCCACACCCGTCGCGATGTCGGAGGCGATCCGCAGCCGCGTCCCGCATGCCGAGATGATCGTCATTCCGGGCGCGGCGCACATCGTCGCGGTGGAGGCCGCCGAGCGCGTGACGGAGCATCTCGCCGCGTTCCTTTCGCGCGACGAACGGCGGGAGGCGCCGCGCGGCGGCGCGACCTTCGACGACGGCCTCGCCAACCGCACGATGCGGCTCGGGGGAGACTACGTGGCCGGGGCTCTCGCCCGTGCCGGCGATTTCGGCGCGCCTTGGCAGGCCTTCATGACCCGGATCGCGTGGGGCGATATATGGGGCGACCCCGCTCTCCCCTGGAAGACGCGCTCGCTGCTCACCATCGCCATGATGGCGGCGCTCCACCGCGAGGAGGAGTTCAAGGTCCACTTCCGCGCCGCCCGGCGCAACGGCGTCGGCGACGACGAGCTCCGCGCGACCCTCGCCCAGGCCGGCATCTATGCCGGCGTACCGGCGGGGAACGCGGCCTTCCGGTGGGCGGGCGAGGTCATGGCGGAAGCCGATCGATGACCGCGGCGCGGTGCAACACCGCTGTCGCAATTCCTGCTTATCTTGTGGGCGCGTGGACCTTGTCCTAACGTCTGCGCGGGATTTCGCATGTGGGGGTACCCGGCGGGGTGAGGCGGACGCCGCGCCGGGTGAAGGGGGGATCGGGGGTCTTGGCTGTCCCAGCCAACGGCAGAGCATTTCCGCCGCTGTTGCCCGTCGGGTTTCACCAGACCGACGCGGCCGGCCTGCAACGGCTCTGCGTGGACTATTTCCCGGGCTCCCGCACCCGGCCGCGCCTCATGAACACCGTCTCCATGGTGACGTCTCTGGCCAGCCGTCTCCGGCTGGCGGGCCGGATCTGGGTCTCGGGCGCCTTTCTCTCCGAAAACGACAACCCCGAGGACTGCGTGATCACCCTGGTCCTCGCCGAGGACATGCTGCGCCGGCTCGACAGCGAGCAGCGCGAGTTCTTCGACTGGTTCCGCAGCGTCCGGCTCTACGACAAGTATCGCTGCCACAACTACGCCATCGTGCTGGACCCTGCACGGGCGGACTACGACCAGCTCTGCCGCTTCTGGTTCCGCCAGTACGGCTTCCACGGCGAGCGGGGGCGGGGCGGCGTCGCCGAACTCCTCACCCCGACGGAAGCCGGATGAGCCGGATCGCCGAGGTCATTGAGAGCATCGCCGAGGCGGATGCCGTCGCGGGCGAACTCGGGCGGGCGCAGGAACACGATCCGGACGATGCCACCCTAGCCGTGAACCGCGATGCGGTCCTGCGTCGGCGGGCCGACCTCGAAGCGGAACTGGGCCAACTGCTCGCGACCGAGCAGTTCGACCTGCTGCGCTACCGGGTCGAGCAGTTCGATGGCAGCGACGCGCCGGTACTCGGCGTCGCCCACTCGATCGCTCTTTTCCAGACCCTCCTGACGGCGGTGTATGATGCGGTTCGCGGCGGCCCGAGGCGGCGATACGAGCCATCGGCCGAGAACGTCCGCCTCTCTTCCCTCCAATTCGCGCATCCGCCCTCCCCCGGATCGGCCGTCCATTTCCTCATCGCGAACGACCGCCTGCTCGCGCTCGAGAGCGATCTCGATGTCGCCCTGGAGCTCTTGTTCGAACTGCTGGATGCCCGGGCCAGGACGATCATCCGGGATGTCGCCGCGCGGGCCGGCGTCGCATCGGTGGCGGCCGCCCATGCCTGGGCCGGAAACGCGGTCAAGCACGGGCTCACCACGACGATCGCCTGGCGGAAGAAGAAGGCCGACCGCCGCTCGGTGACGTTCAGCCACAGCGAGGCCCTGCTCTACCGCACGGCAATCGAGGCGGTGGCGGACGAGTCGAGCGAGGTCATGTCCGTCGAATGCGAGATCGTCTCGCTCGACGAGCCGGCGCGGAGCTTCCGTCTGCGCCTGTCCGACAAGTCGATCATCGACGGCCAGATCGCCGACAGTTTTCCCGTAGGCGGCCGCTGGGCCCTGCGGCACTGGTACAGGGCGGACCTGCTGCGCGCGACCCGCCTGCACTACGCGACCGGCGAGGAAACCGTCCGCTGGTCGCTCCGCGGCCTGGCGGCAGCGGACTGAAGGCCTCGGTCGGCGTCAGCCGACAGCGCCGCGCCAGCGCGCGGCGCGGTCGAGGAGCAGTGCCCGTTCCCGTCCGTTCCGGGTCATCGCCGCGGCCCGTTCGGCCTCGGCGCCCGCCTCGTCGTAGCGCCCGAGGCGGGCAAGGAGGTCGGCACGCACGCTCGGCAGCAGATGATAGCGCGCCAGCGCCGGATCGTCGTTGAGGCGGTCGACCATCGCCAGCCCCGCCTCGGGTCCGTCGGCCATGCCCACCGCGACGGCGCGGTTGAGTTCGATCACCGGGCTCGGGTTGATCGCCGCGAGCGCCGCGTAGAGATCGCTGATCCGCCGCCAGTCGGTTTCCTCCGCGGTCCGCGCGCGGGCATGGCACGCGGCGATCGCCGCCTGAATCTGGTAGGAGCCCGGGGCCGTGCCGCAGGCCTCGGCGCGGCCCAGGGCGGCAAGACCGCGGCCGATCAGCAGCCTGTCCCAGCGCGCCCGGTTCTGGTCGAGGAGCAGGATCGGGCTGCCGTCCGGCGCCACCCGCGCCTTGATCCGCGAGGCCTGGATCTCCATCAGGGCGACGAGACCGTGAACCTCCGGTTCGTCCGGAGCGAGCCCCGCCAGGATGCGCCCGAGCCGCAGCGCCTCCTCGACGAGCTGCGGGCGGACCCAGTCTTCGCCGGCGGTCGCTGCATGGCCCTCGTTGAAGATCAGGTAGACGACCTCGAGGACCGAGGACAGGCGGTCGGCGCGATCCGCCCCCCGCGGCACCTCGAAAGGCACCTGGGCCTCGCTCAGCGTCCGCTTGGCGCGCACGATGCGCTGGGCGATCGTCGGCTCGGCGGCCAGGAAGGCACGCGCGATCTCGCCGGTGGTGAGCCCCCCGACCAGGCGCAGCGTCAGCGCGAGGCGGGCCTCGGTCGGCAGGACCGGATGGCAGGCCGTGAAGATCAGGCTGAGGAGATCGTCGCCGATGTCGTCGTCGAGGGCGCGGTCGACCTCGGCGACGAGATCGGGCCGATCTGTTTCGATGTCGTGGCGGAGTTCGGCGTACTTCCGCTCGCCGACCTTCCTCCGCCGGAGCTGGTCGATGGCCCGGTTGCGTGCCGCCGCCATCAGCCAGGCACCAGGATTGCGGGGTATGCCGCCCTCCGGCCACTTCTCGAGGGCGACGACGAGCGCGTCCTGCGCCAGCTCCTCGGCGAGGCCGACGTCACGAACGATCCGGGCGAGGCCCGCGATGAGCTTCGCCTGCTCGATGCGCCAGACCGCGTCGATGGCGCGATGGATGTCGGTGGCCGCCACGGCCGCCGATACACCACCAATGCCGGCAAAGCGCAAGCATGACGGGCCATGGTCCGCCCCCCGCCGCGGCGACGCGTCAGGCCGTCCCGCGCGACATGCCTGCCGTCGCGATAGCCCTTTTCGGCAGGAGCGGCGACCGCCGCCATCACGCCGGGGCCCGGCGGCTCTCCGGCCTCGACGTCGGAACTCCCCGTCCGAAACCCATGAATCGCATCGGCCTCTCTCCCCGCGTCATGCCGGACATCGTCTCCGGCATGGGCACGACGAATCGCGGAGACCGGACTCGACGGGTTCGCCCGTCGCAGACGGCTACTGGACGGGGCGCTCGAGGCTCTTGAGGTAGGCGATCACGTCGTCGATCTGGCCGGGGTCGAGCTGGAACTGCGGCATGCTGGGATGGCCGACGACGATGCCCTCTGCCAGAGCCTCGGCGAGATCCTCGACCGGGTAGTTCTCGTGCAACTGGCGGAATGGCGGCGCGATGGCGAGCGGGCTCGTCCCGAAACGGCCGATGGCGTGACACTGGCCGCAGTTCGTCTGGACGAAGACGAAGCCGCGCTGCTCGGCGGGCGTGAGGGCCGTCGCGGCCCCGCACCAGGCGGTGACCGCAACCGCAACGACGATGCCGGGAAACCGCATGACTCCCCTCCCCTTTCGCAAACTACCGCAGCCGGCTTCCGTCGGCGTGCAGGCGCGCGATCCAGCCCGACCGCCGCGCCTCGTCACTGCCCTCGGCCATGCCGAGATAGGTCTTCCGCACCGGCTTGATGCCGACGAAGTTCAGGATACTGCGCTCCAGCCCGCGAACGCCATGCGCACCGTAGACCCAGCGGTAGGCCAGGGCGGGCATCGCCATGGTGACCACCACGTGCGCCGAACGGCCGCCGAACAGCTTCCGAGGCATGGCGTCCTTGCGGTAGGCGAACGCCACGCCGGGCCGCATCATCTGTTCGAGGAACGCCTTGAGCGCGGCGGGCATGGTGCCGAGCCAGAGCGGAAAGACGATCACCACATGCTCCGACGAGGCGATCGCGTCCCGCGCCGCCTCGAGCCCCGGCGGCAGGATGCCGCTCTCGAACTCCGTCTTGTTGCGGAGCGGCGGGACGTCGAGGCCGGCGATGTCGACTCGCGTGACGCCATGCCCGGCGCCCGTCGCGCCGGTCGCATAGGCGTCCGCGAGAGCGTGGCAGAGGTGGCCGCCGGCAGGGTCGGGATGCCCCTGGACGATCGCGACATGGCGCATGCAGCCTCCCCGCAAGCCGGCCGCGGCCCGTTCCTCAGCCGTTGAGCCGCTGCAGGCTGGCCCGGCTCCGCAGCCGGACCCGCCGCGAGGTCGGCAGCTCGATCGCCTCCTTGTCCTCGAGGTGGGTCAGCGTGCGCGATACCGTTTCGATGGTGAGGCCGAGATAGTCGGCGATGTCCTGGCGGGACATCGGCAGTTCGACCACTTCCACCGCCGATTCGCGGCGGGCCATGTCGAGCAGGAACGAAACGACCCGCTCCTCCGCGCTCTTCCGGCCGAGGAGCAGCATGTGCTCCTGCGCGAGGCGGAGGCCTCCCGCGGTATGGGCCCAGAGGTCGGCGGCGAGGTCCGCCTCCTTCACCGCTTGCGCCATGATGATCGAGCGCCGGGCGATGCGCACGGTCGAGTCGCTGATCGCCTCGGCGCTGAAGGCATGCTCGACGCCCGACTCGAGACCGAAGACGTCGCCCGGCAGGTAGAAGGCGCCGATCTGCCGGCGGCCGTCCTGAAGGAGCTTGTAGGTGCGCACTGCGCCGCTGACCACCTGGTAGAAGTATTCGGCTTCCTCGCCCTCGCCGAAGACTTCGGTGTTCCGCGCGAAGTGCACGGAGGCGCCGTTGACCTCAAACGCGGCGGAAAGCGCCCCGCTGCCGATCGCCGCTGGCGCCGCCTGGGCGATGGCTGCGCCGACCGAAGCGTGGGCGGGGGACTTGCTCAGCAGGGGCTGCATGGCTCGATGCTCCGGATGAAATTGCGTCGAGGCCATACCTACGGGTGATGGACGCCAGCCGAAATTCAGATATTCCCCCTACGTAGAACACCGTAGTCGTCGGTTGCCGTGCCCGCGACAGGACGAACCCCGCCCCGGATGGAGGACGCACGGAGTGAGGATGGCCGAGACACCGCCCGGAGCCGGAAGAACCGCCGGCGCGAGGCCGCAGGTTCGCGGCAACCGACTGACGGTCTGCCTGGCGACGGTCGCCGTTGTCGGCGCCGCCCTCCTCGTCCGGCTGCTTCTCGACCCGGTGCTGGGGGATGCCCAGTCCTACATCTTCTTCGTTCCCGCAGTGGTCCTCGGTGCGCTCTGGGGTGGCCTCTGGCCGGGCGTCCTCGCCACGGTCCTGAGCCTGGTCGTTTCGGCCCTGTTCATCGTCCCCGGGACCTGGATGCACACGCCCGAACTGGTCGTCCAGGCCGCGTTCTTCATCGTCGGCCTCGCCATCTCCGGCCTCGGCGAGCGGTTGCGGCGCTCGCTGATCGAGCGCCGCAGCCGGCAGGACGACCTGCTGGCGCGCGAGGCCCATCTCCAGTCCATTCTCGACACCGTTCCCGACGCCATGGTGGTGATCGACGAAGGCGGCATCATACAGTCGTTCAGCAAGGCCGCGGAGCGCCTGTTCGGCTACCCCTCGGTCGAGGTCATCGGGCGCAACGTCAAGATGCTGATGCCCTCACCCTACCGGGAGGGCCACGACGCCTATATCGGACGCTACCTCCACACCGGCGAGCGCCGGATCATCGGCATCGGCCGGGTGGTCGTCGGCGAGCGCAAGGACGGATCGACCTTCCCGATGGAGCTGGCCGTTGGCGAGATGCGCTCCGGCGACCGTCGCTACTTCACCGGCTTCGTCCGCGACCTCAGCGAACGCCAGGTGACGGAGGCGCGGCTTCAGGAACTTCAGACCGAACTGGTGCACATGTCGCGGCTCACGGCCATGGGCGAGATGGCCTCGACCCTCGCCCACGAGCTCAACCAGCCCCTCTCGGCGATCGCCAATTACATGAAGGGGTCGCGGCGGCTCCTCGAGGCGGCAACCGACGACCGCTCGGCGAAGATCCGCGACGCCATCGACAAGGCCGCCGCCCAGGCGCTCCGCGCCGGCGACATCATCCGCCGGCTGCGCGACTTCGTCGCCCGCGGAGAGAGCGAACGGCGGATCGAGAGCGTCGCCAGGCTGGTCGAGGAGGCGAGCGTCCTCGCTCTGGTCGGCGCCAAGGAACTCGGGGTGCGGGTCCGCTTCGATTTCACCCGGGACGCCGACCACGTGCTGGTCGACCGGGTCCAGATCCAGCAGGTGCTCCTCAACCTGATGCGCAACGCCGTCGAGGCGATGGAGCACTGCGACCGGCGCGAGCTCCTGCTCACCAGCACACCGCGCGGCGACGGGATGATCGAGGTGTCGGTCATCGACACGGGACACGGATTGGCGCCCGAGGTCACGGACCACCTCTTCAAGCCGTTCATCACCACCAAGAGCCAGGGCATGGGCGTGGGACTTTCCATTTCGCGGAGCATCATCGATGCTCACGGCGGACGGATCTGGGCGGAGCCGAATCCGGGTGGCGGAACCGCGTTTCGCTTCACCCTCCACCTGGTGAAACGCGAGGAGCTGACCGATGCCGGATAACGCCGTCGTCCATGTCATCGACGACGACGACGCACTGCGCGATTCGCTGTCGTTCCTCTTCGCTTCGGCCGATATCCCGGTCGAGACATATCCTTCCGCGGCGGCGTTCCTCGAAGCCCTGCCGGCCATCGGCACCGGCTGCGTGGTCACCGACATCCGCATGCCGGAGATCAGCGGCATGGATCTGCTCCGCCACCTCCGCGAGTCCGGCTCCGCCCTCCCGGTGATCGTCATGACCGGCCACGGCGACGTGCCGCTCGCGGTCGAGGCGATGCGCCTCGGGGCGTCCGACTTCCTGGAGAAGCCGTTCGACGACGACGCGTTGATCGCCTCGGTCCGCAACGCCATCGACCGTCAGAAGGCGACCGAGCAGGACGACGCCGCCAGGGTCGAAATCCGCCGCAAGATCGACTCGCTTTCGGCGCGGGAGCGGCAGGTGCTCGATGGTCTGGTGGCCGGAAACCCCAACAAGCGCATCGCCTATGAGCTCGGCATCAGCCCGCGCACGGTCGAAATCTACCGCGCCAACCTGATGACCAAGATGCAGGCCGGAAGCCTGTCCGAACTGGTGCGTATGGTGCTGCTTTCCGGCGGGTAGCGGTTCGGTCCCGGCGCCGCTCTGCGACGGCGGGCGGAGTTGAGCCACGTCAAGGCGGGCGACCCCGCACCGCCGCAGCATCCGGTTCCGGAAAACTCCAGGAGCGAGCCCAGCCCGATGCCCGGCGCCGAGAGCGGTGTGGTGATAGCCGTGGACGACGATGTCGCCGTCCTCGCCTCCCTCAAGTTCGCCCTCGAGGTCGAAGGCTTCCCGGTGCGCGGCTACCGCTCGGCGGAAGAGATGCTGGCTGGCGACCTGCCGGAGGCTCCGGCCTGCCTGGTCGTCGACCTGCGGCTGCCGGGGATCGACGGTCTGGCGCTGGTCGCCGCGCTCCGAGCCCGCGGCATGGACTGCCCGGCGATCCTCACCACCACCGACCCGCCACCGCAGGTCCGCCGGCGGGCCGAGGCGGCGGGACTCACGATCGTCGAGAAGCCGCTTCTCGGCAACGGTCTCGCGGAGACGATCCGCGCGGTGCTCGCGGCGCCCCGGGGGCAGGTCTAGCCGCCTACCCCCATG
>JAEZEN010000580.1 GCA_023433185.1 Pseudomonadota bacterium
GGTCGAGATCGAGGGCCGGGACGAGGTCGCGCGGCTCGCCGCGAGCTTCAACCGCGCGGCAGCCCGTATCGAGGAGCTGGTCGGCGCCCATCGCATGCTGCTCGCCAATACCTCGCATGAGCTTCGCACGCCGCTGGCACGTATCCGCCTCGGCCTCGACATGATCGAGGCGCGACCCGACGAGGCGCTCCGGGCCGAGCTCCGCTCCGACATCGCCGAACTCGACCGGATGATCGACGAGCTCCTGCTCGCGAGCAGCCTCGAGGCACTTCCGGCGCTCGGCCCGGTCGAGGAGGTCGATCTTCTGGCCCTCGCAGCCGAGGAATGCGCCCGCTACGAAGCCTGCGAGCTCAGCGGCGCGGCGATCGCGATCCCCGGCGACCCACGCCTCCTGCGGCGTCTGGTCAGGAACCTGCTCGAGAATGCGGAGCGGCACGGCAGGCCGCCGGTTTCAGTCACCATCCGGGAGGACCGCGGGGCGGCCGTGCTGCGGGTGGAGGATGCCGGGTGCGGTGTCGCGCCCGAGAATCGCGAGCGGGTGTTCATGCCATTCGCCCGGATCGCCGGCGACGAGAGGGGGGCAGGGATCGGCCTCTCGCTCGTCCGCCAGATCGCGCGCCTCCATGGCGGGGACGCCATGGTCGTCGACGACCCGCAGAGCGGGGGTGCCGGCTTCGAGGTCACGCTGCGGCGCCAACCCTGATGCGGCGCCGCCCGGCGCCGGCGGCTAGAGCGGGTCGCGGCACTTCGGGCAGCGGACCTTCTTGCCCGGGGCCATGCCGATGATGCCCGTATGCCCGCAGTTCTTGCAGGCGAAGGACGTCGCCTCGACGGACGGCATCTCCTTGATCGCGCCGCCCTTGGCGAGGAACGCGGCGACCAGGTCTTCCGCGTCGGTGCGCTTGTCGGCCTTGCTCGTCTGGTCCTTCCGGGGCAGTGGTCTGCGGTAGTTCATGACGCCTCTGGCCGCCTCGTCTTTTTTCTGAGGCGCGGGGGATAGCACGATCCGGCGGCGGGATCACGCCCGGGCGCCCGGCGCCGCCCTGTCGTCATGGCGCTGCCGGGTCGGCGGCGAGAAGACGGGGATGGGCGAGGGCGCGGAATGTCCAGCCCGCACCCTTGCGGTCGAAGATCCAGACGAGGTCGTAGCGGTCGCCGGGCCAGGCGTCGGGCACGCCGGCATGCTCGCCGGCGATGGCCCGGCCGATCGCCGGGATGTCCTCGTGCTGCCAGCAGATCAGCACCGTGCCGTCGCGGCCGAGCGCATCGGCGACGAGCGCCGCTTCCTCGCCGCGGGCATGATCCGTGACCGGCGTCAGGCCGAGGCGCGCCGCCATCTCGCTCACGGTCTGCTGCGGGCGGCGACTGTGGCTGCCGATCGTGACGGTGCGCCCGCCGGGCCCCTTCACCCGCTTCTTGCCGATGGCGGACGCAAAGATGTGGGCCGGCCGGCCGAGCCCGGCGCCGTCCGGGTGCGCCCCCTCGCCGGAGAACACCGCAGCGAGCGATCCGGCATGGCGCCAGCCGCGTACCGTGAGCGACTCCTTGTCGGGCGTGCCGTCCTCGGCGACGCCATGGCGCTTCGGATGCGTCGTGGGTTTCTCGGCATGACGGATCACAATCACCTGGTCTGCGGTCATCGATGCGATTTCCCCCTGCTCTTCGGCCGCCACCCTAGCGCGAACCTCCCCCCGGGCTCGATGCCGATCCGCTTGGCACGATGGCCGCGCTGGTGTACCGCCTCCCCGGGTATTGAAACGGCGGCCGCTGCCGCCGCGGGGAAAGGACCGTCAGGAATGGCCAATGTCGTCGTCGTCGGGTCGCAGTGGGGAGACGAGGGCAAGGGCAAGATCGTCGACTGGCTCTCCGAGCGCGCCGACATCATCGTCCGTTTCCAGGGCGGCCACAATGCCGGCCACACGCTGGTCATCGACGGAATCAGCTACAAGCTCAGCCTGCTGCCCTCGGGCGTCGTCCGCCCCGGCAAGCTCTCGGTCATCGGCAACGGCGTCGTGGTCGACCCCTGGGCGTTTCTCGACGAGGTCGGCCGGCTCGGCGATCAGGGTGTCGCCGTGACGCCGGAGAGTCTTCTCCTCGCCGAGAATGCGGCCCTCATCCTGCCCCTCCACGGCGAACTCGACGCCGCCCGCGAGAATGCCGCCCTCGCCCAGGCGATCGGGACCACGCGCCGCGGCATCGGCCCCGCCTACGAGGACAAGGTCGGCCGCCGTGCGATCCGGGTGGTCGACCTCGCCGACCCCGAGGCCCTCCCCGGCAAGGTCGATCGGCTGCTCGCCCACCACAACGCACTCCGCCGCGGCCTCGGCATCGAGCCCGTCGATGGGGCGGCACTGATCGAGGCGCTTCGCGCGATCGCGCCGCGCATCCTGCCCTTTGCCGGCTCGGCCTGGCGACGGCTCGCCGAGGCCCGCCGGGACGACAGCCGGATTCTGTTCGAAGGGGCCCAGGGAGCGCTGCTCGACATCGACCACGGCACATACCCCTTCGTCACCTCGTCCAACACGGTGGCCGGCCAGGCGGCCGCGGGCTCCGGCCTGGGGCCGGGCGCGGTCGGCTACGTGCTCGGCATCACCAAGGCCTACACGACGCGCGTGGGCCAGGGCCCCTTTCCCACCGAGGACACCGGCGAGGCCGGCGAGTTCCTCGGCCGCCGCGGGCGCGAGTTCGGCACGGTGACGGGACGGAAGCGACGGTGCGGCTGGTTCGATGCGGTGCTGGTCCGCCAGACGGTGCAGACCGCCGGGATCGACGGCATCGCCCTCACCAAGCTCGACGTGCTCGACGGCCTCGAGAAGATCAACATCGCCGTCGGCTACCGTCTCGACGGCCGGGAGATCGACTATCTGCCGGCTTCCGAAGGTGACCAGCGGCGCATCGAGCCGGTTTACGAAACGATCGAAGGCTGGCAGGATTCCACGGCGGGGGCGCGTACCTGGAACGACCTGCCCGCCCAGGCCGTCAAGTACGTGCGCCACCTCGAGGAACTGATCGGCGCGCCGGTAGCCTTACTTTCGACAAGCCCGGAGCGTGAGGATACAATTCTGGTACATGATCCTTTCCAGAGTTGACCCCGTCGCGCTATGACGGAGCACTCTCGGCAGAGCGCAAAGATGGCTGAATACTATACGGTCCTGAGACGGGCGATTGCCGGCATCGATCCCAACGTGCCGGAAACGCGACGGGCGGTCTATGACAAGGCCCGCAACGCATTGATCGGACAGCTCAAGGCTGTCGATCCGCCGCTGACCACAGCCGAGATTTCCCGGCAGCGCCTCGAGCTCGAGGAGGCGATCCGCCGGGTGGAGCGCGAAGCGGCGGCCGGCCTCGGTGGCGCCGGCGCCGCCCGAACCCGTCCCGCGGCACCCGCGAATCGCGCACCGCCGCGCCACGCCCAGGCCGAACCGGCCGGCATGCCCCCGGCTCACGACTACGATGCGCCACCGCCTTCGGCCCAGGATGTCTTCCGGCGGGCCGTCCAGGAGGCGAGCATGCGCGGCGGCGAGACCGACCGCACGACGCCGGCCCCCGTCGCCCGCTACGAAGCGCCGGCTCCCGAGGCCCGGGCCGCAGCGCGGGGCGAACGCCCGGCCCCGCGCGGCGACGCGGCCGACCGCGCCTTTCCGGTGCGTGGCGACGCACCGCGCTATGCCCCGCCGGAATACCGAAGGCGCCAGGCGCCGCCACCGGTCGAGGCCTATGATGCCCCGGCGGAGGCGCACGAACCGTACGATGC
>JAEZEN010000603.1 GCA_023433185.1 Pseudomonadota bacterium
CCATCACCGCGTAGAGCGAGGTGGTGACGAGGCCCGGGTCGGGCAGGAAGCGGCGCGGCACGACGGCGCGCTCGAAGGCCATCGGCGTGCCGCTGCCGGTCCGGATGCGGTGCAGCCGGCAGACCTCGGCGCCGGGCGACAGGTGGAGCGCCATCACCTCGACCGGCGACGCTTGGCCGACGCTGCGGTGAAGCCAGACGACGCCGGGCTCGAGGCCGCGCGAGCGCAGGTCCTCGGAGCACGAGTTGAGGCTGGCGAGCGGCTTCTCGATGCGCGCCGCCACCGCCGTCCGGGCGCCGTGGCGGCGGACCAGCAGGCCCTCGTCGACGAGGCTGTCGACCGCCTTCCGCACCGTCGCCCGCGACAGCGCGAGTTCCTCGGCGAGCTCGCGCTCCCCCGGCAGCGATGCGCCCGGTGCAAGCAGCCCCTCGGCGATCGCCGCCCGTAGGCCCATTTCAAGCCGCCGGTAGAGCACCGCCGCGCCGGGCTCGGCGACATGCAGTGCGCGCCGCAGATGGTCCTGCAGCGGCAGTTCGGGCGAACGGGGCAGCGGCGCGGTCATGATCCTCTCCTGCCTACGTCCGTTGGGGCGCCGCGACAAGCGGGTCGCGCCCATGGTTCTTGTCTCCCGCGCCGCGCCGGCGGCCGGGGTCTGTCGTCTCATTCGGCCCTCGTTCCGCGACGAGGGGATGGCGGGCGCCGTGGCGGCACCGCTTTGGTTCTGTTTTTTCAGGTACCGTCCCGGCACCCGCCGCGGCGATTTCCGTCCCCGGCTCCGCGCTCCGGCACGGGGCGTCGTCCCGGGCTCTCCGGGCGGCCGCGGCGGGATTTGTGGTCCCGTATCGCGACCCGATGCCCCGCCCTTAAGGCCAACACGTGGCAACGGGCCGTAGTACCCGTGGGCGGACTTGCCGAGGCCTCCCGGGACGTTCGGACCGTCGTCCTCTCCGCCGGCGACGGCCAAGCCGTCATCCGCCGGTGCCTTCCAGCGAAGGCACGCCGCAGGCGCCGCTCCCCGCCCCGCACAGATGACGCCTCATGAGCGCGTCCCCTCGCGGGCGGGGATGGGGCGGAATCTACGCCAGGATTCGCGAGCGGGGATAAGCGGCGCGACAAACCGCGGCAATCCGCGGAGAGAGGCGGGCACAAGCGGCCCGGCCGGCGTCAGGGCGCGGTCGTGATCGTGTCGACGGTGAAGGGCTCGACCTCGAGCGGCGCACGGCGCATCGGCGCGAGCGTCTCGAGGACCTGCATCCGCCCGACGAAGTCGTGCCACTCGTCGACGTCGGCGTCCTCGCCGAAGAACGACACCACGACGACGTCGAACTGCGCCGGATCGACGAGGAAGTAGTTCTTCCGCGTCTGGCCCATTTCGGACTGGGCGTCGGTGAAGCCCTCCTTCACGATCCGAAGGCCTTCATCGAAGGTCTCGGCCGTGAAGCGGTGGCTGTAGATCACCGCCGAGTCGCCGGGCGCCGGCGCATAGGCGGCGACCTCCTCGATCTCCCCGGCCATCGCGGCCGGCACGGCGGCGATCATCGTCCCGGCCACGGCCAGGGCTGCAAGCATCTTGACGGGCATCGTCCTTCCTCCTTCGATGGAAGCCAGGGGCGGGTCTCAGCCCTGCCTCCCGGCGTGCTTCAGAACCTCGCGGGCGAGGGCGCCCACTTCCTCGGCGGCGAGCCCGCCGGCCGCGGTCTCGAGCACGGTCCGGCCCTCGCCCATGCTCTGCGGATAGGCGACGCGGTTGCCGAGATGGATCCCGGCGATGGCGTGGCCGAGGTCGCCGGCGGCGGCGACCATCTCGGCGGTGAGCAGCGCCCGGCCGATCGCACGGTTGATGACGATCAGGGAGCGGGTCCGCTCCTTGTCGGCCATCTCGAGGGTCGGCGTCGTCGCCCAGAGGTCGACCGGCGTCGGCTGGACCGGCACGATCACCAGGTCGGCCATTTCGATCGCGGGCCGAATCTCCAGGTCGGACTTGGGCGGCGTGTCGACCACCACGATGTCGTGGTCGCGGGCGAGCTGTTTCGCCTCGCGCCGCGCCCCCCAGCCCGAGGCGGTGCGGAAGGCGAGGCCGACACCGTCCTCGCCGAGGGCCTGCTCGCGGCGCTCGAACCACTCGCCGAGACTGCCCTGCGGGTCGACGTCGAGGATGCCGACGGCCTTGCCGCCGCGGGCGAAGGCGACGGCGAGGTGGGCGGCGACCGTGGTCTTGCCCGAGCCGCCCTTCTGCTGCGCGACGGTGATGATCAGCCCGGGCATGGCGGCGTCTCCCTCTCGCTTGTGGAGCGACCGGTGGTCCATCGATTCCGACACTTGCCCGGTCGCCCCTTCAGGCTGGGTGCAGGTGTCGGAACCGGACCCTTCGGATGGCGCGTCATGCCATGCAATTGTCTCGCCACCATGGCGGTCTACTCGCCGCAATAGCACGCGGCGTAGCCGCTCGGATCGGGGTATCCGACGGCGCAGGCATAGCCGTCGAGGCTGGCCGACGCCAGCGCACCGTGGCCGGAATTGTAGTTGCCCGCATAGGCGTCGCGGATGCGGCCGCCCTGGCCGAGGCCGTTCCACAGCGTCGCCACCGCCTCCGGGGAGTAGCCCGGCGCGCCATAGGCCTCCGAGAACACGTAGGCGCGCATCCACTCCGCCTCCGCCGGGCCGAGGTCGGGCAGGTTGGCGAGGCGGATCGCGGCGAAGTCGGTCGGCATGCCGCTGTCGCGGTCGTAGGTGAAGATCTGGAAGGCGGGGTTCTGGCCGAAGATCGGGCTGATCGCCGGGATCACCTTGTCGGCCATGAGCGGGCGCCCGGCGTCGTCGAGGAGCAGCCGGTAGTCGTCGGTATGGACGTGGCCGGAAAGGCCCAGGTCGATCATCGCGGCATGGTCGCGGACCAGCCCGAGGAACCCCTCGGCATAGGTGTCGGCGAGGAGCGGAGTGACCCGCGCCCGGCAGGTGTCGGCCCGCGAATGCTCGGTGGCGTAGGGATCGATCCCCCAGGGGATATGGTGGACGAGCCAGACCCGGCCGCCGGCTGCCGCCTGCGCGGCAAGGGTGGCGGCGAACCAGTCCATCTGGGCTCGGCCGGCCGCGGCGCCGTCGCGACCGCAGGCGTCGACATAGCGCTGCGACCACAGGATGTCGTTGAGCACGACGATCAGCGTCCCCGGCACCGTCGGGTGCGCCGCCGCATAGTAGCCGCCCGCGGAGAAGGTCGCGTCGAAGTCCGCGGCGACACGCTCGGGCCCGGCGAGGCGGCGGACTGTGTCGGCAAGGGCCGCGAGATAGGGCCCGCCGGGCTCGATCTCGTAGTCGCCGCAGTCCGATCGGTATTGCCGAGGGCGAAGAACACCGGCTTGCCGGAGAATGCCTCGGCCACGGCCTCCGCCACGAAGATGCTGGTGGCCGCCGCGAAGTCCCGCTGCTCGCGGGAATCGACGGCGACACCGAGCGCCCGGGCGGCATCCTCCTCGAAGCCGTGGGAGAGGAGGTCGCCGGGATAGATGGCGAAGTCCGCGTCGGCGCCGGTCTCGCGAAGCATCGCGAGCGCCGCCGAGAGCAGCACGTGGTTGGTATCGCTGCCATATTGCGACGCCGGAGCCGGGGGCAGGGCCGCGAAGCGGGCCATCCATTCCGACGGGGCGATCCCGGCGAGCCCGCGGGCCAGTCCCGGCGGGTCGAAGGGGTCGAAGTGGATGTCGGAGACGGCAACGAAGCGTGCCGGCGCCGGGGCGGCGAGCGCCGTGCCTGCGAGCCCCGCTGTGACGATGATCGTAGCGGCGGCGATACGCTTGAGGTAACCGGGCATCAGGTCTCTCCCGAGGGCAGGCAAGCGTAGCGCCGCCGGCGCCGACATGCCAAGCGGAGAGGGGGCGCCGCGCGGGGCGGCAGCGAGGAGGGAAGGCGAGACCCATGGCCACCTGGATCGTGCTCGCGGTCGCCGTGGCGATCGTCGCCGGAGGCGTCGTCCTCTACAACCGGCTGGTGCGCAGCCAGCAGATGGCGAACGAGGGCTGGAGCGGCATCGACGTCCAGCTCAAGCGCCGCTCCGACCTGATCCCCAACCTGGTCACGACCGTGCAGGGCTATGCCGGGCACGAACGGCATCTCTTCGAGGAGATCGCGCGGCTGAGGACGGAAGCGGGACGGATCCGCGAGGACGACGTGACCGGCCGGGCCAAGGCCGAGACCCGGCTGTCAGCGAGCGTCGGGCGGCTCATCGCGCTCGCCGAATCGTATCCCGATCTCAAGGCGAGCGAGAACTTCGGCAAGCTCCAGGCGGAGCTCGCGAAGGTCGAGGACGAGCTCCAGATGGCGCGGCGCTACTACAACGGCGCCGTCCGCAATCTCAACATCCTCGTCGAATCGTTCCCCAGCAATGTCGTCGCGCAGCTCTTCGGCTTCCGGCTGCGGGACTATTTCGAGATCGACGATCGCGACCGCGCCGTGCCGCAGGTCGAATTCAAGGGTTGACGCCGATGCCGCTCATCGCCCGCCTCCTGCTCGCTCTCGCGCTGGTCCTCGCTTTCGGCGCACCGGGCCGAGCCGCCGAGGAGATCCTGTCCTTCGATTCGAGGGTCGTCGTCCAGCCCGACGGGGTGCTCGACGTGACCGAGACCATCACGGTGCGGGCCGAGGGCCGGGAGATCCGGCGCGGCATCTATCGCGACTTCCCGCTCACCTTCGAGGACGGCGAGGGCGCCATCCGCCGCGTCAGCTTCGATATCGTCTCGGTGCAGCGCGACGGGGTGCCCGAGCCGTACCACACGAACGCCAACAACCAGGGCATCCGCATCTACATGGGCGATGCCAACACGTTCCTGCCGCACGGCACCTACACCTACCAGCTCCGCTACACGACCGGCCGGCAGATCCGCTTCCTGCCCGAGCACACCGAGCTGTTCTGGAACGTGACCGGCAACGACTGGTCCTTCCCGATCCTGTCGGCGACCGCCCGGATCACGCTCCCCGACGAGCGCGCGCCGGTGCGCTGGGCCGCGTATACCGGCCCCTATGGTGCGCTCGGCCAGGACTATGCGGGCGAGATCCTCGGCAACAACGCCCTCCAGGTGACGACCACCGCAGTCCTGCCGCCGCGGCAGGGGCTGTCCGTGGTCGTCCAGATCCCCGACGGGCTGGTCGCGCCGCCGACCGGCACCCAGGCGCTGGGCTACTGGTTCGACGACAACCGGCGCATGGTGATCGCGGGTGTCGGCTTTCTCGGCGTGCTGATCTTCTACGTCGTGGCGTGGCATGCCGTCGGCCGCGACCCGCCGCGCGGCACGATCATCCCGCTCTACCACCCGCCGGAGGGCATCTCGCCGGCGCTCGCCGGCTATATCGACAACTGGGGCTGGAGCGCCGGCGGCTGGCGGAACTTCACCGCCGCGACCCTCTCGCTGGCCACCAAGGGGCTGATCGTCTTCGACGATTCGGGCAAGGACATCGTCCTCACCCGCACGGAGATGCCGGAGCCCACCGGCGCCGAAAAGCTGCCGCCCGGCGAGAAGGTGATCTTCGACTGGGTCCGCCGGCGGAACGGCGGGGTGGTCATCAACAAGATCAACGGCCCGAGCCTTGCGAGCACCTTCAACACCTTCAAGGCGAAGATCGAGACGGAGAACCGCGACAAGTTCTTCAGGCGCAATCTCGGCTGGTTCGCGATCGGCCTCGCGCTGACGGCCGTCGCCTTCGGGGCGGTGTTCATGTTCGGCGGGCTGGACGAGTCCGAGATCGTGCTCCTGATCTTCTGCGGCGCGCTCGGCTTCGTCTTCGGCGTCTTCGTCGTGCCGATCCTCCGAACCCTCCTGTCCGGCCGCTCCGGCACCTCGATCATCTTCACCGCGCTCCAGCTCGTCGTCGTCGGCTACGTGCTGGTCAGCTTCATCTCGGTCTTCTCCTCGGGGCTCCCGGCGCTGCCGGGGGACTTCGAGCAGAGGACGCTGTGGCGGTTCGCCAGCAACAGCTTCCCGTTCCTGCTGGTGGGCGGCTTCGCGCTGCTCAACGGCCTGTTCCTCTACCTGCTGCGCGCGCCGACCGCGGCGGGCCGCGTGGTGATGGACCAGATCGACGGGCTCGAGCTCTACATCCGCACGGCGGAG
>JAEZEN010000075.1 GCA_023433185.1 Pseudomonadota bacterium
GCGCCGCGCTGCGCCACCATGTCCGAATAACCGCCGGCGTACTCGGTGAAGCGGCCGTCGCCCTCGGCAAGGAGCGTCGACGTCGCCACGCGGTCGATGAAGTCGCGGTCGTGGCTCGCCATGATAAGCGTGGCGGGATAGTCGGCGAGCATCTCCTGGAGCAGGTCGAGCGTCTCGAGGTCGAGGTCGTTGGTCGGCTCGTCGAGGACCAGGAGGTTCGAGGGCCTGGCGAGCGCGCGGGCGAGCATGAGCCGCGCCTTCTCGCCGCCCGACAGCACCTTCACCGGCGTCCGTGCCTGCTCGGGACGGAACAGGAAGTCCTTCATGTAGCCGACGACGTGGCGCGGCTCGCCGCCGACGATCACGTTGTCGCCCCGGCCGCCGGTGAGGGTCGCGGCGACCGTCTCCTCCGGGTCGAGGCTCTCCCGGCGCTGGTCGAGGGTCGCGATCTCGAGGTTGGCACCCAGCTTGACGGTGCCGGCGTCCGGGACGAGCGCGCCGGTCAGGAGGTTGATCAGTGTCGTCTTGCCGACGCCGTTGGGACCGACCACGGCAATCCGGTCGCCGCGCTCGATCCGCATCGCGACGTCGTGGACGATCGTCCGCCCGTCATAGCTCTTCCCGATGCCCTCGGCCTCGATCACCAGCTTGCCGGAGGCGGTGGCTTTCGCCGGCGCCAGCCGGGCGTTGCCCACCGGGCGGTTGGCGAGCGACTCCTTCCGCTCGCGGCGATAGTCGTGGAGCGCCCCAAGGCGGCGCTGGTTGCGCTTCCGCCGGGCGGTGACGCCGTAGCGCAGCCAGTGCTCCTCGGCGGCGATGCGGCGATCGAGCTTGTGGCGCTCGCGCTCCTCGTCTTCGAGCACCTGGTCGCGCCATGCCTCGAAATGCGCGAAGCCGCGGTCGAGGCGCCGCGTGACGCCGCGGTCTAGCCATACCGTCGCCTGCGACAGCGTCTCGAGGAACCGACGGTCATGGCTGATCATGACGAGGGCCGAGCGCAAGCCCTTCAACGTCGTCTCGAGCGCCTCGATGGCGACGAGGTCGAGATGGTTGGTCGGCTCGTCGAGAAGAAGAATGTCCGGCTCCGGCGCCAGCACCCGGGCCAGCGCCGCCCGCCGCGCCTCGCCGCCGGACAGGCGGCGCGGATCCTCGTCCCCGGCGAGGCCCAGTTCCTCCAGCATGAAGCGCGCCCGGTAGGGATCGTCGCCCGGCGCGAGCCCCGCCTCGACATAGGCGAGCACCGAGGCGTGCCCCGCAAAATCCGGCTCCTGCGGCAGGTAGCGGACGGTGACCGAGGGCTGGAGGAAGCGTTCGCCCCCGTCGAACGGGGCGAGGCCGCCTGCGATCTTGAGCAGCGTCGACTTGCCGGAGCCGTTCCGCCCGACGATGCAGAGCCGTTCGCCCGGCCCGACGCTGAGGTCGGCGCTCCGCAGCAGCGGCGTGCCGCCGAAGGTGAGGGAAACATCGCGGAGAAAGAGAAGCGGGGGCGGTGCCAACGGGAATCCGGCCTTTCTGTTGCGCCACTGGGGTAGCGGCGGCGGGCGCCGGGATCAACCTCGGCCGCGCCGGCACAGTCCGCGAGCCCTCCCGGCTGTGACCGGCGCTCCGCAGTCTGGTAGGGATGATCCGCCACGCCGTGACGCCTGGGCCAGCCCGTGAACCGCCACAAGCTCGACGCCACCGATCTCCGCATCCTCGCCGAGGTGCAGCGCGACGGCCGCATCACCAAGGTGGCGCTGGCCGAGCGCGTCGGGCTGTCGGCGACGCCCTGCTGGAACCGCCTCCGCCGGCTGGAGGCGGCGGGCATCATCACCGGCTACCACGCCCGCCTTTCCACCCGGTCGGTGCTGCCGATCATCGCGGTGTTCGTAGAGGTCAAGCTCGGTGGCCACCGGAAGGCCGATTTCGACCGCTTCGAGCGTGCCGTCCGCGATGTGCCGCAGATCGTCTCGTGCTGGGCGACCGGGGGCAGCATCGACTACATCCTCCGCGTGGTCGCGGGCGACGTGACCGCCTACCAGGCGCTGGTCGACGACCTGCTCGCCCGCGAGATCGGCATCAGCCGCTATTTCACCTTCGTCGTCACCAAGACGGTGAAGGACGAGCCGGTGATGCCGCTGGCCGAGACGGTGACCCCCGCTCCGCCGCGACGATGATTCTTCGGCATTGTCGGCGCTGGGCGAATGATCGCCCCCTGCGCCGCGGGCAAACAGCCTCGCCTTCCGCACGCCCCGCCTATAGTCGCCACACCTGCCAACACCTTCATCCGGGACCATAGGCCATGCTCGACGGCGGCAACGAACTCGACGCCTGGGATCGCGACCACTTCTTCCACCCCTCGACGCACATGGGCATGCACGCCCGCGGCGAGAGCCCGAACCGCATCATGGCCGGCGGGGACGGCGTCCATGTCGTGGATCGCGACGGCCGCCGCAGCCTCGACGCGTTCGCCGGGCTCTACTGCGTCAATGTCGGCTACGGGCGGCAGGAGATCGCCGACGCGATCGCCGAGCAGGCGCGGCGCCTGCCCTACTACCATGCCTATGCCGGACACGGCAGCGAGCCCTCGATCCGCCTCGCCAAGATGATCATCGACCGCGCGCCGGAGGGCATGAGCCGGGTCTTCTTCGGTTTGTCCGGCTCGGACGCCAACGAGACCAACATCAAGCTTGTCTGGTACCTCAACAACGTCCTCGGCCGGCCCGAGAAGAAGAAGATCATCTCGCGCTGGCGCGGCTACCACGGTTCGGGCGTGATGACCGGCAGCCTGACCGGGCTCGAACTGTTCCACAACGCCTTCGACCTGCCGCGCGCGCCGGTCCTCCACACCGAGGCGCCCTACTTCTACCGCCGTGCCGCCCGCGACCTCGCCGAGGAAGGCTTCGCCGACTTCTGCGCGGCCCGGCTGGAGGAGACGATCCTCGACGAGGGGCCGGAGACCATCGCCGCCTTCATCGGCGAGCCGATGCTCGGCACCGGTGGCATCGTGCCGCCACCGGCGACCTACTGGGAGAAGATCCAGGCCGTGCTCCGCCGCCACGACATCCTGCTCATCGCCGACGAGGTGATCACCGGCTTCGGGCGGCTCGGCACCATGTTCGGGTCGGACTTCTATGGGATGGAGCCCGACCTCATCACCATCGCCAAGGGCCTGACCTCGGCCTATGCCCCGCTGTCGGGCGTGATCGTCTCGGAGAAGATGTGGCAGGGCCTCGTCAAGGGCTCCGACCAGCTCGGCGTCATCGGCCACGGCTGGACCTATTCGTCGCATCCGCTCTGCGCCGCCGCCGGCGTCGCGAACCTCGAACTGGTCGACAGCCTCGGGCTGGTCGACAATGCCCGCGCGGTCGGCGCCTATTTCCGCGCCGCGCTGGCGGATGCCGTCGGCGACATCGGGATCGTCGGCGACGTGCGCGGCGAGGGTCTGCTTGCCGCGGTCGAGTTCTCGGCAAGCCGCGAGGGGTTCGCGCCTTTTGACCCGGCGCTCAAGGTCGGGCCGAAGGTCGCGGCAGCGATCGCCGATCGCGGCGTCATCGGCCGCGCCATGCCCGGCGGCGACATCCTCGGCTTCGCGCCGCCGCTCTGCCTGACTCGCGAGGAAGCCGATATCATCGTCGCCGCCGCGCGCGGCGCGATCGAGTCGGTCGCCGCCGGACTGCCGGGCAGGCCATGACGGAGACGATGTGACCACGGCGCACCAGACGACACCGGGTGGCCTGCCCCGCGCCCGCGCCCTCGGCATCGCCTTCGAGGGCGAACCCGGGCCGTGGAACGCCATCACCGACGTCGCGGACGTCACCGTCGGCTACACGACCCTGATCGCGGGCGACGGGCCGCTTGCGACGGGCCGGGGCCCGGTGCGGACCGGCGTCACCGCCATCCTGCCCCGCCCCCCGCGCCGCTGCCTCGAGCCGGTCTTCGCCGGCTTCCACAGCCAGAACGGCAATGGCGAGATGTCGGGAACCCGCATGGTCGCCGAGGTCGGCGCCTTCACCCTGCCGGTGACGATCACCAACACCCATGCCTGCGGCATCGCCCGCGACGCGACCATCGCCTGGGCCAACCGCATCATGCCCGGCGGGCTCGACGATGCCTGGGGGTTGCCGGTCGCGGCCGAGACCTATGACGGCTTCCTCAACGACATCAATGGCGGGCACGTCCGCGCGGCCCATGTCGAGGCGGCGATAGAGGCCGCCGCGACGGGACCGATCGAGGAGGGCAGCGTCGGCGGCGGCACCGGCATGATCGCCTTCGCCTTCAAGGCGGGATCCGGAACAGCCTCGCGGGTCGTCTCCCTGCCGTCGGGACGCCATACGCTCGGCGTCTTCGTCCAGGCCAATTTCGGCCGGCGCGGCAACCTCACGATCCGCGGCCGGCGGGTCGGTGCACTCCTCGCCGAGCCGGCCACGATCGAACGGACGCCGAAGCGCGACAAGAGCTCGATCATCGGGATTCTTGCGACGGACGCGCCACTGCTCCCGCACCAGCTCCGCCGGCTGGCGCACCGCATGCCGCTGGGCGTCGCGCTGACCGGGGGGTACGCCTACCACTCCTCCGGAGACATCTTCCTCGCCTTCTCGACCGCCAATGGCGCCGCTCTCATCGCCCCGGCGACCGGCCTCGCGGAGGCCGCGTTCATCCCCGACGCGGGGCTCGATCCGTTCTTCGACGCCGCGATCCAGGCGACGGAAGAAGCGATCCTCAACGCGCTCGTCGCCAATGCCGACATGACCGGGCGCGACGGCAACTTCGTGCCGGCCCTCCCCCGCGACCGCCTCGCCATTCTCCTCGCCTGACCCGCCCCGGATCATCCCGGCTTGCCCGGGGTCCGGCCTTCTGTGATAGGTTTCGCAGGGCTGCGAAGGGGCGCCCGGCGCGGCTTCCCGGTCGGTTTGCGCGAGAGAGGTTGCCATGCCCAACGACAAGCTCGACGCCTACGACGTCCGCATCCTCGCGCTTCTCCAGAAGAACGGCAGGATCAAGAAGGTCGAACTCGCCTCCCGGGTGGGGCTGTCGCTCAGTTCGTGCTGGGACCGGCTCCGCAACCTCGAGGAAGCCGGCTACATCCGCGAGTACCGCGCCGAGATCGACCTCGCACGGCTGGTCAAGACCGAGATGGTCATCGCCACGATGACGCTCGAGCACCACACCAAGCGCGGCTTCGACCGCTTCGAGCAGGCGGTGCAGGCGATTCCCGAAGTGATCGCCTGCTATGCCGTGGGCGGCGGCATCGACTACGTGCTCCACATCGTCGCCCACGACATCGAGCACTACCAGCAGCTCATCGACCGCATGCTCGACATGGAGATCGGCATCTCGGTGTACTTCACCTACGTCGTGACCAAGACCGTGAAGCGGTTCGAGGGCGTGCCGATCGCCGAGCTTCTCGACCATCCGGTGCCGCCGACGGCGGAGCTTCACCTCGCCCGTCGCGCCTCGGCGAACTGAGCGCGTTCAGCGCAGCACCGGCTCTTCGTAGAACGGCACACGCTCGACGCGCGGCGACCAGGTGCCCGCGGCGACCAGCGCATTGACGTGGGCCGCGATGGCATCGAGGGTCGTGAACCACACGCCGCCCTTGCCGATCATGTGCTCGACCAGCGTCCGGATCGCCGCCGCCTGGGCCGGCCGGCCGCTCACCGCCGGGTGCCAGACCGGCACGAACAGCCCGCCCGCGTCCCACAGCGCATCGAACTCGGCGCGATAGACCTCGATCGCGCGGGCCGGCGACGAGATCGTCATCAGGTAGTCGAAGGCGCGGCTCGAGACATACTGGTTGTAGTCATCGACCGAGGCCGGCGGCGGCAGTTCGACCAGGCGACCGGCCTTCGCCTCGAGAAGGATCGGCACGTCGTCGGCGAACAGCGAGGAATCGTAGGTGAAGCCGGCTTCGACCAGAAGGTCGAAGCTGTTGCGGGAGAGCCCGTAATAGGGAGCGCGGTAGCCCCGCGGCCGCCGCCCGGTCAGCGCCTCGATCCGCTCGATGCCGGCAATCAGCGCCGCCTGTTCCGCCGCGCGGTCCTGTTGGTTGGGCCATTCGTGGAAATGGCCATGATGGGCGATCTCGTTCGGGCCGGAGAGAATGTGCTCGACCGGCTTCCGGTAGGTGTCGATCACCCAACCCGGCACGAAGCAGGTGATCGGGATGCCGTAGCCGGCGAAGAGGTCGACCAGCCGCGGCAGGCCGACATGGGGGTCGTAGCGCATGTGGGCGACGGCGTGGACCTCGTCGAGGACGCCCGCCCGCCTGCTGGCATGGACGACGCTGTCGGCATCGACATCGAAGGAGAAGCCCACGGCGCAACGCGCCCCGTTGGGCCAGGGCGGGGGGGTGCGGCTCATGCCTCGGTCCTCACGCCGCCGTCGCCGAAGAGCCGGTGGAGGTCCTCGACCGCGACCGCCGATGTCGGGCGGTCGAACGCCTCGCGTCCGCGGACCAGCACGACGACGCGGCTCGCGAGGGTCAGCGCCTTCACGACATTCTGCTCGACGAGCATGATCGGGATCGACAGATCGCGATGGATGCGCGCGATCGCCTCGAACACCGTGTCGACCATGGCCGGGGAGAGGTCGCTGCTCGGCTCGTCGAGGAGCAGGACCCTCGGCTTGAGGAGGAGCGTCATGCCGATCGCCAGCATCCGGCGCTCGCCGCCGCTGAGCGTGGCGGCCAACGCGCGCCGTCGCTCGGCGATCCGCGGGAAGAGGGCGAAGACCTCCTCGACGTCGCGGGCGAAGCTCCGCGGGCGGAGGAACGCGCCCATCCGGAGATTGTCGGCGATGCTCAAGTCGAGGAAGACGTTCCGGGTCTGGGGCACGTATCCGATCCCCCCGGCGGCCCGGCGGTGGGCCGGCCAGCGGGTGATGTCGCGGCCCTCGAAGGCGATCGTGCCGCCGATCATCCGGGTCAGGCCGGCGGTCGTCTTGAGGACGGTCGACTTGCCCGACCCGTTGGCACCGAGGACGGCGAGGATCTCGCCGGGGTGGAGGCTGAGCGCGACCTCGTCGAGGACGGTGATCAGCCCGTAGCCGGCGGTCACCCGGTCGAGCGCGAGGACGGGCGCCGGACTCATCGCCGCGGCCTCATGCCGGCTGGCCGAGATAGGAACGGATGACATCGGCATTGGCGCGGATCTCGGCCGGCGTACCCTCGGCGATGAGGCTGCCGGCATCGAGAACATACACCCGGTCGCACACGCTGGAGATCATTTCCATGTTGTGCTCGACGATCACGATCGTCCGCCCCTCGTCGCGGAGCGACCTGAGGAAGGTTACCTGCTGCTCGATCAGCACCGGGTTGACGCCCGCCGCCGGCTCGTCGAGGAGCAGGAGCTTGGGGTCGGACATGAGCAGGACGCCCATGGTCAGGAGCTTCTGCTGACCGCCGGAAAGCCCGCCGGCGACGCTGTTCGCCTTGTGGAGGAGATCGAGGCGGCGGAGGATCGCCGCCGCCCGGGCCGAGGACTCCGCCTCCGCCGCCCGCACCGCGCCGGGACGGAGAAACAGGTCGAACAGGCGTTCACCCGGCTGGTTCCGGGCACCGGCGAGCATGTTCTCGAAAACCGTCAGCCGCTGCGCCAGGCGCGGCACCTGGAACGTGCGTCCGACACCGCGGACGGCCACCGCCTCGATCCGGCCCAGCGGCAGGGGGATGCCGTCGAGGCGGACCGAACCGGCATCGGGGACATGGACGCCGGCGACAACGTTGAGGAGCGTCGACTTGCCCGAGCCGTTGGGACCGACCAGCCCGACGATCTCCCCCTTTCGAGCGGTGAGGCTGACGCCGCGGAGCGCCTGGAAACCGCCGAAGGCGAGGGCGACGTCAGCGACCGTCAACATCGTGGAGCCTCCGCCGCTCGGGGAACAGGCCGTCGGGCCGGAACAGGAACATGAGGACGAGGACCAGCCCGAACACCGCCAGCCGGAGGTTCGCGACGAGGTCGGAGGAGAGCCCCGTCCATTCGGCGAGGAAGCGGGTGGAGGCACCGAGCAGGATGATGATCGCGGCGCCGAAGACCACGCCGACGTTGCGACCCGGCCCGCCGAGGATGACCGCCGTCCAGACGATGAAGGTGTCGGTGACGAGGAAGGAGGTCGGCGCGACGTAGCCGATGACATAGGCGTAGAGCACGCCCGCCGCGCCCGCCATGATCCAGGAGACCGCGGTGACGGTGCTGCGGAAGGACATCGGGTTCCGTCCGAGCGTCCCGGCGAGCACCTCGTCCTCGCGGATGACGCGCAGCATGCGGCCGAGCGGCGCAGTGCTGATGCGCTGGGCGACCGCATAGGCCGCCACGAGCAGGGCGAGGCCGAGACCAAGGGCGAGGTTGCGGTCGGCAAGGCGCGACACCGTCACGCCGTCGGCACCGCCGGCGATCGACGGGACGTTGAGCATGATGAGCCGGAAGAGTTCGCCCGCCCCGAGGGTGATCAACGCCCAGTAGTCCTGCGAGGCCCGCCGCGCCGGCAGGATCACGATCAGGCCGACCAGCGGCGCCGCGACCACGCCGGCCAGGACGCCGACCCACCAGGGCACCCCGAGATCGGCGCCGATCGCGACCGCATAGGCACCGATCGCGAAGGGGAGGATTTGACCGAAATTGACGAGGCCGGTCATGCCGAACTGGATGTTGAGGCTGATCGCCATCACCGCCCAGACGGCGATGAGGGTGAAGGCGTAGATGGCGAAGTCGATCATGGCTCAGGCCGCCGCCCGCCGCGCCGACGCCGGCCGGAGCAGGAGCACCACCACCATCGCCAGCACCGCCACGAAGTCGCGGAACTGGCTCGGGATGAACCACGGGCCGCTGCCGACGAGACTGCCGAAGTCGACGACGATCAGGATGTTCTGCGCCAGCGACAGGACGAGTGCGCCGATCACCGCACCGAAGACGTTGCTCAGCCCGCCGATCGTCACCGCGGCGAAGACCGGCAGCAGGATGATGAGGTCCATGTTGGGCTGAAGCCGCGTCTCGAGCGCCAGCAGCGAGCCGCCGATCGCCGCATAGGCGCCGGACACGAACCACATGAGCCGGATCATGCGCTCCCCGGGAA
>JAEZEN010000135.1 GCA_023433185.1 Pseudomonadota bacterium
GTGTGAAGGCCCCCTTTCGCAGCGTTGGTGCAATGACCGCGTTCCTCGCGCAATGACCGCGTCCGCAGCCGAACGCGCCCCGTCCTCCGGGGCCGCCGAGCCCTTCCTCAGGCTGTCGGGCCTCCGCAAGACCTATCCCGGGGTCGTGGCGCTGGCCGATTTCAGCATGGATGTGCGGCCGGGCGAAGTGATCGGCCTTGTCGGAGAGAACGGCGCCGGCAAGTCGACCCTCATGAAGATCCTCGGCGGCGTGGTCGCCCCCGATCGCGGCACCATCGAGATCGACGGCGTGTCGCATCAATCGTTTTCGGTGGAAGAATCGATGGCGGCAGGCATCGCCTTCGTCCATCAGGAACTCAACCTGTTCGGCAACCTGAGCGTCGCGGCCAATGTCTATATCGGGCGCGAGCCGCGGAAGTACGGCTTCCTGCAACTGGTCGACGAGGCGAGGCTGCAGAGGGACGTTCAGCCCTTCCTCCGGCGGCTCGGGGCCACGTTCTCTCCCGCGACGCCGGTCGCGCGGCTCTCGATCGCCGAGCAGCAGATCGTCGAGATCGCCAAGGCGCTGAGCCTGCGGTCGCGCATCGTCATCCTCGACGAGCCGACCTCGAGCCTGCCGCTGGCCGAGACCGACAAGCTGCTCGAGGTGATCGCGGGCCTGAAGGCCGACGGCATCTCGGTCATCTTCATCTCGCATCGCCTGCACGAGGTGGTCGAAGCCTGCGACCGCGTCATCGTTCTGCGCGACGGCCGGCTCGTAGGCACGCTCGAGGGCGCCGACATCAACCACGACGCCATGGTCCGGCTCATGGTCGGTCGCGACCTCAAGGTCGAGTACCGGCCGCCGTCCGAGCCCCGCGGTGCGGTGGTGGTTTCGGTGAGGGGCCTGCGCACCGCGACCTACCCGGCCAACGACATCGACCTCGACCTCCATGCGGGCGAGATTCTCGGGCTCGCCGGCCTGGTGGGCGCCGGTCGGACGGAGCTTGCCCGGGTCCTGTTCGGCATCGACCGGCCCGCGGGGGGAAGCTTCACGCTCAACGGGCGGGCGGTGCGCTTCGCGACATCGTCCGATGCGGTCAAGGCCGGCATCTTCCTCGTCCCCGAGGACCGGAAGGGGGCGGGTCTCGTGCTCGAGTTCCCGATCGCCCAGAACATCACGCTGCCCGACCTCAGGCAGTATGCGCGCTACGGCCTGGTTTCGCACGACGCCGAACGGGCGCGGGCCCGGCAGAGCCGCATCGACCTCGACATCCGCGCCGCCGATGTCGGCCAGCGCACGTCCTCGCTGTCGGGTGGCAACCAGCAGAAGGTCGTGCGCGCCAAGTGGCTGGCGATGAAGCCCAAGGTCCTGATCTTCGACGAGCCGACCCGGGGCATCGACGTCGGCGCGAAGTCGGAGATCTATCGTCTCATGCGCGGGCTGTCGGATGCCGGAGTCGCCGTGCTGATGATCTCGTCCGACATGGAGGAGGTGATCGGGGTGTCGGATCGCGTCGCGGTCATGCATGAGGGGCATATCCAGGGCACGCTCGATCGCGCCCAGTGCAGCGAAGAGAACATATTGCAGCTCGCGGTCGGCAAGTCGATCTGAGGAACGGGGCGGGGAATGCTGAAGAAAGACCTTGGGCTGCTGGTGCTGATCATCGTCGTCGGGGCGGTGGTCGCGATCATCAATCCGCGCTTCCTGTCGCCGATCAACATCGCCAACACCGCCAACCTGGTCGGCCTGTTCGGCATCTTCGCGATCGGCCAGGGCTTCGTGATCATCACCGGCGGCATCGAGCTGTCGGTCGGCTCGATCATCGCGCTGCTCGGCGTCGTCTTCATCGACCTCATCGCCAACCACGGGGTGGCATGGCCGATCGCCGTCATGGTCGTCCTGGCCCTCGGCATGCTGATGGGCATGGCGCACGGGCTCCTGATCACCAAGCTGCATCTCCAGCCTTTCGTGGTGACGCTCTGCGGCCTCCTGATCTACCGCGGCATCGCCCGCTTCTACACGGCCGACGCCACCGCCGGCTTCCAGTTCGGGGCGAGCTTCCCGGACCTCGAATGGCTGACTACGGGGCGCACCGACATCGTCTCGCTCCTCACCGGCGGCTCGGCGCAATCGATTGCGATCCCGCACTCGTTCCTGATCATGCTGGTGATCGCCGCGGTCATGTGGGTGGTGCTGCATCGCTCCGTCTTCGGGCGCCACCTCTTCGCCGTGGGCAAGAACGAGGAGGCGGCGCGCTATTCGGGCATCCGCACCACCGCCGTCATCGTCGCCGCCTACGTGATCTGCGACATGCTCGCGGCTTTCGCCTCGATCTTCTTCGCCATGTATACCCGCTCGATCCTGCCTTCGGGCCACGGCAACTTCTACGAGCTCTACGCGATCGCGGCCGCGGTGCTGGGCGGCTTCTCGCTCCGCGGCGGCGAGGGCTCGATCGTCGGCGTCGTGCTCGGCACGATCCTGCTCCAGGTGCTCCAGAACCTCGTAAACCTGCTCGGCATCCCGTCCTCGCTCAACTTCGCGGTGATGGGCTCGGTGATCCTCATCGGCGTCATCGCCGACCAGCAGTTCGGGCTCTACCGGAAGCGACGGGAGATCACGCGCCAGCGCGTGGCGGCGGCCAATGCGCGGTCGGAAGCGGCCGCGGGGAGAACGGGCTGAAGCGCATCGGCAAGGCCGCCGCCCGCGGCCGCCCGCCCCGCGAGGTCGCGCCGCTCTCCGCAGCCGGCAATGCGGGACGTCCGACGGCTACTCCGCCGGGCCGGGCCGAGGCTCCGGGGCGTGGGCGGGGGGGATGCCGCTCCCCGCAGTCGGTGCGGCCCGCTTCCGGCGGAAGAGGCGGTCCCAGAACTGCCGGAACCGGGCGACGAAGGCGAGCTGCGCCGGGGTGACGATCAGCGTCAGGATCGTCGCGAAGGTCAGGCCGAAGACGATCGACGTCGAAAGCTGGATCCACCACTGCGTGGACGGCGCGCCGATCATGATCTCGCGGTGGACGAAGTTGATGTTGAGCCCGAAGGCGATCGGCAGAACGCCCAGCACGGCCGAGCCCGCGGTCAGGAGCACCGGGCGCGCGCGCTCGCGGCAGGTGCGGATGATCGCTTCCTCGTAGGGCACGCCTTCCCGTCGCAATCGGTCATAGGTGTCGATCAGCACGATGTTGTTGTTCGTCACGATGCCGGCGAGCGCGATGATGCCGATGCCGTTCATGACGATGCCGAAGGGCTGGCCCATGATCATCAGCCCGACGAACACGCCGATCGTCGACAGGACGATGGCGAAGAGGATCAGCATCACGCTGGTGAACTTGTTGAACTGGGCGAGCAGCACCGCGAAGATGAGGAAGACCGCAGCACCGAAGGCGTTGGCGAGGAACGCCCCGGCCTCCGCGCTCTCCTCGTCCTCGCCGGCGAGCTTCCACTGGACGAGGCCGCCGAAGTCCTCGTTGGCGAGCTCGGCGGCGATCTCGCTGTTCACCGCCGCCGTCTGGACGCCTTCGGCGAGGTTGGCCGACACCGTGATCACGCGCCGGCCGTCGATGCGGTTGATGATGCCGGTGCGCTGCGCCGGCACGCGCTCGATGAAGTTGCCGATCGGCACGCCGCCCGCCGGGGTCTGGACCAGGAGGTCGTCGATCTGGTTGAGCGTGCGCCGGTCC
>JAEZEN010000164.1 GCA_023433185.1 Pseudomonadota bacterium
GATCATGGCGGCGACCGCCGAGTTCACGATCCGCGTCACCGGCCGCGGCGGCCACGCCGCCCGCCCGCACGGCACCATCGACCCCATCCTCGTCGGCACCGCGCTCGTTCAGGCGCTGCAGTCGATCGTCTCGCGCTCGGTCAATCCGGTCGATGCCGCGGTCGTCTCCGTCACCCGCTTCCACGCCGGAGAGGCAACCAACGTGATCCCGGAGACCGCGGAGATCGGGGGAACGGCACGGACGCTGAAACCCGAGATCCGCGACCTCGTCGAGCGTCGCATGGGCGAGATCGTCGCGGGGTTCGCCGCCGCCCATGGTGCCGCGATTGAGCTTTCCTACCGGCGCAACTACCCCGTCACCCGCAACCACGCCCAAGCCGTCGATTTTGCCGCCGAGGTCGCCCGCGAGATCGTCGGTGAGAGCCGGGTCGATACCGACGTCCCACCGCTGATGGGTGGCGAGGACTTCGCCTACATGCTCGAGAAGCGGCCCGGCGCCATGGTCTTCCTCGGCAACGGCGCGACTGCCGGCCTCCACAATCCCGCCTACGATTTCAACGACGAGGCCATCGCCTTCGGCTGCTCCTACTGGGTGCGGCTGGTCGAGCGGGCGATGCCCGTGGGCCCATGAGGCGGCGCGGACGGCTCGCCATGTCGACGGCGATGGTGCAGTATCCGGAGCTGGGGAAGATGGGCGGAAACCATGGCATGAGGGCGAAGGACAGGCGGGCGCATCGTCACGATGCGGAGGCTCCGGCATGGCCGTGACGGAGCAGACCGCCGCCATCGAGCGGGTCCGCGCGCTGCCCTTCTGGAAAGGCCCCGTCGCACCCGAGCCGATCTCGGGCGGCATCACAAACCTCAACCTCAAGGTCGAGGACGCCGGGGAGCACTACGTCGTGCGGGTCGGCGAAGACCTGCCCGTCCACCAGATCATGCGCTTCAACGAGCGCGCCGCGGCCAAGGCCGCGCATGCCGCCGGACTGTCGCCCGAAGTCGTCCACACGGCACCGGGCATGATGGTGATGCGCTTCGTCGAGGGGCGCACCTGCGTCGCCGAAGACATCCGCGATGCGGGGCGGCTCGCGCAGATCCTCCCGCTGCTCAAGCGCGTCCATCGCGACCTGCCGCGCTTCCTCCATGGGCCGGTGCTGGCCTTCTGGCCGTTTCACGTCATCCACGACTACGCCCATACGCTCGAGCAGGCAGGCAGCCGCTACGCATCGCGGCTGCCCGATCTGGTCGATGTTGCGGCGAGCCTCGAACTGGCCGTCGGGCCCATCGACATGGTGTTCGGCCACAACGACCTGCTGCCGCAGAACTTCATCGACGACGGCCAGCGGCTGTGGCTCATCGACTGGGACTATGCGGGCTTCAATTCGCCGCTCTTCGACCTCGCGAACCTCGCTTCCAACGCCCGGCTCGATACCGAGCAGGAGACCTGGGTGCTGGCGACCTACTACGGCCGCGCACCGGACGAGGCGCTGCTGCGAAGCTATCGGGCGATGAAATGCGCTTCGCTGCTGCGCGAGGCGATGTGGAGCATGGTGTCGGAGATCTATTCCCGGATCGACTTCGACTATGCCGCCTATACGGTGGACTACATGGACCGCTTCGGCCGCACCTATTCCGCCTTCCGGCGCTAGGGACGATTCCGCTTCCGACGACCTTGCAGGGCGCCCCTTCGGCGTCCTCTGGCCCGTCGCCCCGCCACAGGCGGCACCTCGGCAGGCCGGAGACGGCTCGGGTTGCCGGCGCAGACTTCATGGCCTGCGCCATGCGTCACGCCGCACTGTGGCGCGACGACGGCCCTGTCGGCGGACGACCGGCAGGGCTTCGTGGCCGCGATGCAGGCGGTCATCGCCGCCGCGCGCGAGGGCAGCTAGTCAGATCAGTTTGCGCGCCGCGAGGTTGCGCATGAGCGCCGCCGCGCCGAATGTCCACGCCTCGGCATCGGCGGAATGGACGATCTCGTTCTGGAGCCGACCGAGCTTCGGCGAGGCGATGGTGACGACGTCGCCGACCTTGTGGGTGAAGCCCTGGCCGGGCGTGTCGCGGTCCTCGACCGGGGCGAACATGGTCCCGAGATAGAGGACCACGCCGTCCGGGTATCGGTGGTCGGGACCGAGGGTGGCAGCCATCAGGTCGGCCGGGTCGCGGCTGATCCGGCCCATGGCGCTCGCCCCCTCGAGGCGGAAGCCGTCGGGCCCGTCGACCGTCAGGCGAATCTCGGCGCTTCGCACGTCGTCGAGCGAGAAACCCCGGTCGAACAGTCGGATGAAGGGCCCCAGCGTGGCGCTGGCATTGTTGTCCTTGGCCTTGCCGAGCAGGAGGGCGGAGCGGCCCTCGAAGTCGCGGAGATTGACGTCGTTGCCAAGCGTGGCGCCGACGATCGCACCGGCCGAGGAGGCGACCAGCGCGACCTCGGGCTCGGGGTTGTTCCAGCTCGAATCGGCTCGGATGCCGGCTTCGGCGAGGTGACCGACCGCAGCCAGGGGCGGGGCCTTGGTGAAGATCTCGGCGTCGGGGCCGATCCCGACCTCGAGGTACTGCGACCACATGCGCTTCTCGATGAGAAGCGCCTTGAGCGCCATCGCCTGCTCCGAGCCGGGCTTGAGCCGCGCGAGATCGTCGCCGATCGCGGCCGACATCTCGGCGCGAATCGCGGCGGCCTTCTCGGGTGCCCCGCGCGCCTGCTCCTCGATGACGCGCTCGAGCATCGAGACCGCGAAGGTGACGCCGGCGGCCTTGATCGCCTGGAGGTCGACCGGCGCGAGCAGCCAGGGACGGCCGGTGTCGCGCGTCATGCGCGGGGTGTTGGCGAGGACCTCGGCGAGGGTCGCGACCGGCTCGCCGGCAATGTCGCGGGAGAGCGCCGCCGGCTCGGGCGCCTCGCACAGGTCGCGCATGGTGGGGGTCGCGGCACTGATGTCGACGAGCTCGGCGCCGCGCAGCGCGACCACGGAAGGACCGCCGAGATCGGGGCGCCAGATGCGGCCGACCAGCGTCGCGGATTCGGAATCTTCGGGGAGGGCGAAGGCGGCGCTCGCGTCGAGCGGCATGGCGTTTCCTCGTCGGTCTCGTGTCACGGAGGCGCCATCTGTCAGCGCCGCGCGAAGTCCGTCAAGCCCGGCGGTCAGCTCCGGTCGCCCCGCGCCGCGCCGGCGTCCGTCGCTTCGGCACAGGCGGGAGCACTCCCTGCAGCCGCCGGCGGTTGCCCAAGGGCCCGGCGCGCGGCGCCGAGCCGACGATTGGCCTCGTCGATGAGCCGCACCGGCAGGCGCCCGGCCGAGACCGCGGCGGCGACGCTCGCGATGATCCGTTCGGTCGTGCCCGGACGGCCGCTCTCGGCATGGGCGAAGATCAGGAGGTCGGCGCCGGCGCGGATCGCCATCTCGGCGGCGTCCTCCGGCCCGTAGCGGCGGGTGATGGCGTCCATGCCGAGATCGTCGGTCACCACCAGCCCGTCGAAGTCGAGCGTCTCGCGCAGCGCCCCGGTGATCGCCCGGCGGGACAGGCTCGTGGGCCGGTCGCCGTCCGAGAAGCGCGGGTGGATGAGGTGCCCGACCATCACCATGGGCAGGCGGCCGTCGGCGGCGAGCACCGCGAACGGCTCGAGTTCGTCGGCCTGCCAGACGTCGGCGATGTCGACGATCGCGATGTGGGGGTCGCGCACCGCCGAGCCATGACCCGGGAAGTGCTTGGCGGCCGTCAGCACGCCCGCCGCGGCATGGGCCGTGATGAAGGCGTCGGCATAGGCCAGCACCCTTGCGGCGTCGCGGTCGTAGCTCCGCGCCTTCTGCCCGATCGCCGGATTCCGCGGATTCACGTCGAGGTCGACCACCGGGCCGAAATTGAGGTTGATGCCCATGGCGGCGAGTTCCGTCGCCGTGCGAAGATAGAGCGTCTCCGCCTCGCAGAGCGGTTTCCGCGCCATGGTCCGGGCGGACGGCAGCGGCTGGAAGCCCTTGCGGCGCGAGAGCCGCTGGATGCTGCCGCCCTCCTGGTCGACGGCGATCAACGGGGGCGCCGAGCCGGCCGCTTCGGCGAAGCTCCCGGTCAACGCCCTGAGCTGACGCGGATTCTGGACGTTGTCGCCGAAGAGGATGACCCCGCCGAGCCGCCCCGAGGCGATCATCTCGGTGGCGCGCCGGGCACCGGGGTCGCCGGGGGCCGTGCCGACGAAGCCGATCATCAGCATCTGCCCGATCCTGCGCTCCAGCACCTCGACCTGCCGGTCGGCGTGCGGGCCGGACGGGAGAAAGGGACTCGTCCGCCAGCCGATGCTCGGCCGGGTGGACGGCGGCGTCCCGGCGAGCGTGACGTCCACGGCGAAGGCCGCCGCGACCGCCACCAAGAGAAGAGCCTCGAAATGCTTCCTGCGCCCCATGCCGCCCTCGCTGCGAGCGGGGACTATGGACGTGCGGCAGCGCGCTGTCGAACCGAGCCGGCAGACTGGCTCGCTGCCGCCGCCTTCGCTTCATCCAGCCGGGCTTCGATGAAGGGCACGAGAAGGTCGATGGCGGACCGCCGCACGCCGCGCCACAGCGGCCCGCTGCGGGGGCGATTGCCGAAGATCGACGACGTTCCCTCGACCACCGTCCCGAGCACATAGAGGCCTTCGCGAAGGCGCCGGACATGGCGCGCGCGGGGCGGGAGATCGAGCGCCAAGATGCAGGCGTCGACGGCATCGTCGTAGAGCTGGTTGACGCCCGCGGCGACGATCGGCAGATGCGAGGCCATCGCCCAGAGCTCGAGGAACAGACCCGCGGTGTCCGGCTCGATCGCATCGTCGAGAAGCCATGTCACCAGCGCATGGACAGGGCTCTCGTCGTCGCGAAGCGCCTTCGTGAGTTCGCCGAAACGGTCGCGGTAGCGGGCGAGTATGGCCTCGAGCATCGCCTCGATCAGGCGATCGCGGGTCCCGTAATGGTGGGTGACGCTCCCGAACAGCACCTCGGCGCGATCGGCGACGGCCTGGAGCGTGAAGCCGGAAAAGCCCTTCTCGGCGAGAACGGCGATCGCCGCCTCGATGATCCTGGCACGGGTGGCGACACCAGTACGGTTGCGCCGGGGTGGCTTGGTCGTCCTGTCGGTCATGGCGCCGCTTATCGTGGAAGGGCGGGGTCTATGGCAATTCAAGCATGGTTGCACGGGCAAGTTCCGTTGTCGAAATAATTTGGTGACGACACCAGTGTTTGCTAAGCTCGTCCGGCGAACGGTCCGCGACGGACCGATCCTGCCGATGCAGGGGAGGGATGCTCATGAACCTGATCAACACCCTGGCCGCCACGGCCTGCTGCCTTGCCGTCGGTGCTGCCTTGGTGGTGCCGGCCCATGCGCATGGCGACCACAAGCGGCCGCGGATCGGGGCGAGCCACCTGACGCCCGCCGGCGCGCCGGAGGACTGGGGCACCTACTGCGTCACCGAGCTTGCGCCCCTGTTCCGCGACGCGATCGCGCTCCAGGGCATGCAGCTCGCTTCCGCCGCGCCTTCGGCTGCTCCGGTCCCGGCATCCGCAGCCTCCCCTGCGCCGGCCGCCGATCTGTCCGCCGTCGGCACCAGCCCGGCCGGTCCGCACGCGCCGCCGCCCGCCAACCTCGTGCCGGCGACCCCGCTGTTGCCGCCGCTGCCGCCGTCCCTGATGGATGAGCCCGCAGCGAAGACCGACGAGGTCACCGTGTTCGTCGCCAAGCGCATCGTCACCATGGACCCCGGGTGGCCCGAGGGCACCGCCGTCGCGGTCAAGGACGGCCGCATTCTCTCGGTGGGCACGCTCGAGGACCTCGATCCCTGGCTGAAGCGCTTTCCCCACAGGATCGACGAGTCGTTCAAGGACAAGGTGATCTATCCCGGCTTCGTCGAGGCGCACGGCCACCCGGTCATGGGCTCGATCGCCATCAGCCGGCCGCCGCTCAGCTTCTTCCCGTTGCGCAATCCCTATGGCGAGGACTTTCCCGGCGTGAAGACGCGCGAGGATGCCATCGCGGCCCTGAAGAAATACGTCGCGGCGGCGACGTCACCGACCGAGACGGTGATGACCTGGGGCTACGATGTGGTCGCCATGGGCGGCAACTTCCCGACCCGCGACGAGCTCGACGAAATCTCCAAGACCAACCCCATCCTCATCTGGGACGCTTCCGAGCACTACGTGTTCGCCAATTCCGCGGCCATCGCGTTGTCCGGCGTCACCAACGAGATGGTCGCCAACACCATCGGCGCCGGTGCCAATCCCGACGGCAGCTCCAACGGCCAGTTCCTCGGCACCGAGGCCGCCAAGATCATCATCCTCAAGCCGCTGTCGGCGCTGCTCACGCCCGACGAGGGCATGAAGGCGCTCCGCTACCTCGGCGCGCTGATGCAGCAGGCGGGCGTCACCACGACCGGCGACCTGTTCTACGGCGGGGTCAACCTCAAGCTCGAGCAGGAACTCACCGAGCGCTATTTCGGCCAGCCGGACAGCATCGCCCGCATCGTCCACGTCGTCGATGGCGTCACCTTCAGCAACCTTTTCGGCGACGATGCGCTCAACCAGGCCATCCAGCGCCGCAGTTCGAGCAACGAGCGGATCATCTTCAACGGGGTGAAGTTCTACGCCGACGACGCCTTCGTCAGCCTCGGCATGGAGCTGCAGTGGCCCAACTACATCGACTCCGAGCGCTACAAGGGCCTGTTCATGTTCCGCTCCACCGACGACTTCATCGATGCGATGCGGCCGTGGTGGAACGCGGGCTTCCAGATCCACGTGCACTCGAACGGTTCGGGCGGCAACCAGACCACGCTCGATGCGCTCGCCGCTCTGCAGGCGGAACGGCCGCGCTTCGACCACCGCTTCACCTTCGAGCATTTCGGCATCTCGAGCACCGCCCAGGGGCGCCAGCTCAAGGCTCTGGGGGCGCTGGTCAGCACCAATCCCTACTATGTCTCCGAGCGCGCCGACCTCAACGCCGACCAGATCGGTACCGACCGGGCCTCCCTCGCGGCGCGCATGAACTCGCTGATCGACCAGGACATCGTCGTCTCGCTCCATTCCGACACGCCGGTGGGCGTGCCGAGCCCGCTCCTCGAGGTCTGGGTGGCCGTCAATCGCATCGGCGAGCTCAGCGGCAAGGTCCATGCCCCCCACGAGCGGGTGCTCGACGTCGAGAAGGCGATGCGTATGGTCACCATCGACGCCGCCTACACCCTCGGGGTCAACGACCGGATCGGCAGCATCGAGAGCGGCAAGTTCGCCGATTTCGTGGTCCTCGAGGAGGATCCGCGGGATGTCGATCCGATGAAGATCAAGGACATCGGCGTCGTCGCGACGATTCTCGCCGGCACGCCGACGCTTACCTCGGCGACCCGGACCCCCGACTGGAAGTAGTCGAGGCGACCGATGCGGCCAGCGGCGGCCGTCTCTCGAAAACGCAAGGAGGCATCGTCATGCGCAAGATCATCCTGTCGACAGCTGCGGCTGCGGCACTGATCGCCGGCGGGTTCCCGACGGCGGGGATCGCCTGTACCGGCATCAGTCTCGACGCCGGGGACGGTGCGCAGATCCGCGGGCGCACCCTCGAGTTCGGGCTGCCGGTCGATTCCGCAATTCTGGTGATACCCAAGGGACAGGCCCTGACCGGCACGCTGCCCGACGGCGGGGCCGGGCTCGCCTATACCACCAGGTACGGCATGGTCGGCGCCAACATGTTCGGCCTGACCGGCTATCTCGACGCGGTCAACGACCAGGGCCTCGGCGCCGGCCTGTTCTACTTCCCCGGCTCCGCAGGCTACGCGACGGTGACGGCGGAGAATGCCGGGCGGGCACTCGCCCCGCAGGACTTCATCGTGTGGCTGCTGGGCAGCTTTGCCACAGTCGAGGAGGTCAAGGCGGGCCTCGACGGCGTGGTCATCGTGCCGACCAAGACCCCCGGCCTCGGCAGTGCGGAAGGCTCGGTTGCGCCGTCGCACTACTTCGTCCGGGACAAGACCGGCAAGGCCATCGCCATCGAGCCGGTCGGCGGCGCGCTCGTCGTCCACGACGCGCCCCTCGGCGTGATCACCAACGCGCCGACCTACGACTGGCACCTGACCAACCTCAACAACTACGTCAACCTCACGGTGTCCGACGTCGAAAAGGCAGAGCTCGGCGCGCTCACGCTCGAGGCGATGAGCTCGGGCACCGGGCTGGGGGGCCTGCCCGGCGACTTCAGCTCGCCGTCGCGGTTCGTTCGCGCCTCCTTCTTCGCCGCCAATGCAACCCCCTCGGCAAGCGGCGAGGATGCGGTGCTCACCGCCTTCCACATCCTCAACCAGTTCGATATTCCGCCGGGCAGCGTGTCCAACTCCTCGGTTGGCGGCAAGGCCGTCGCCGAGACGACCGAATGGACGGCCGTAACCGACCTGACGAACCTCCGCTGGTATTTCCGCACCTTCGAGGACCAGTCGATCCGCATGGTCGATCTCGAAAAGGCGGTCGCTGCCGCGGACGGCAAGATCGTCCAGATGTCGATGGAATCGAAGCAGCCGATCCTCGACGTGTCGACCGGGCCGGCCGTCGAATAGGCAGTCGCCGGCGTCTTCGCCGCCGCCGGCGACAGCCGGGGCAAGCGAATGGCATCGACCATTGCTTGCCCCGGCCCTGACTCGCCTGTATCAGCGCGGGCATGACCACCGCAGTGCAAAAGAATATCCGCAACTTCGCGATCATCGCCCACATCGACCATGGCAAGTCGACGCTCGCCGATCGTCTAATCCAGATGACCGGCGGCCTCGCAGCCCGCGAGATGAAGGAGCAGGTGCTCGATTCGATGGACATCGAGCGCGAGCGCGGCATCACCATCAAGGCCCAGACGGTCCGGCTCAGGTACCGCGCCAAGGACGGCGAGGACTACACCCTCAATCTCATCGACACGCCCGGCCATGTCGACTTCGCCTACGAGGTCAGCCGCTCGCTCGCCGCCTGCGAGGGGGCGCTGCTCGTCGTCGACGCGAGCCAGGGAGTGGAGGCCCAGACGCTCGCCAACGTCTACCAGGCCCTCGACAACGACCTCGAGATCGTCCCGGTCCTCAACAAGGTCGACCTTCCCGCCGCGGAGCCCGACAAGATCCGCCAGCAGATCGAGGACGTGATCGGCCTCGATGCCTCCGACGCGGTGCTGATCTCGGCCAAGACCGGGCTTGGGGTCGCCGACGTGCTGGAGGCGATCGTCACCCGGCTGCCGCCCCCCAAGGGGGATCGCAGTGCCACGCTGAAGGCGCTCCTCGTCGACTCCTGGTACGATGCCTACCTCGGCGTCATGGTTCTGGTGCGGATCATCGACGGCGTTCTCAAGAAGGGCGACCGCGTCCGCATGATGGGGACGGGCGCCGCCTACGAGGTCGAGCGCGTCGGGGTCTTCACCCCCAAGCTGACCGCGGTCGACGCGCTCGGGCCGGGCGAGATCGGCTTCCTCACCGCCGCCATCAAGGAGGTCGCCGACACCCGGATCGGCGACACCATCACCGACGACCGCAAGCCGGTGACGGAGATGCTGCCCGGCTTCCGCCCGGCCATCCCGGTGGTGTTCTGCGGTCTGTTCCCGATGGACGCGGCCGACTTCGACGAATTGCGGGCGGCGATGGGCAAGCTCCGGCTGAACGACGCGAGCTTCTCGTTCGAGGTCGAGTCCTCGGCCGCGCTCGGCTTCGGCTTCCGCTGCGGCTTCCTCGGCCTCCTGCACCTCGAGATCATCCAGGAGCGCCTGCAGCGCGAGTTCAATCTCAACCTGATCGCCACCGCACCCTCGGTCATCTACCAGATGTCGCTGACCGACGGCACGGAGATCGAGCTCCACAATCCCGTGGACATGCCGGACGTGGTCAAGATCGAGGAGATCCGCGAACCGTGGATCGAGGCGACGATCCTGACACCCGACGAGTATCTCGGCGCGGTCATCAAGCTCTGCCAGGACCGCCGCGGCACGCAGAAGGAGCTGACCTATGTCGGCGCCCGGGCGATGGTGAAATACGACCTGCCGCTCAACGAGGTCGTCTTCGACTTCTACGACCGGCTCAAGTCGGTGTCGAAGGGCTACGCCTCCTTCGACTACCAGCTCACCGAGTATCGCGCCGCCGATCTCGTGAAGATGTCGATCCTGGTCAATGGCGAGCCCGTCGACGCCCTGGCGATGCTGGTGCATCGCAGCCGCGCCGAGAGCCGCGGCCGCGGGATGGTCGCGAAGCTCAAGGAACTGATCCCGCCGCACATGTTCCAGGTGCCGATCCAGGCCGCGATCGGCGGCAAGGTGATCGCGCGCGAGACCGTGCGCGCGCTGCGCAAGGACG
>JAEZEN010000292.1 GCA_023433185.1 Pseudomonadota bacterium
TGTCACGCTCGAGCCCTGCGCGCATCACGGACAGACGCCGCCCTGCGCCGGGGCGCTGATCGCCGCGGGCGTGGCCCGTGTCGTCTACGCCGTCGACGATCCCGACCCGCGCGTCTCGGGGCGCGGCCGGGCGATGCTCGAGGAAGCGGGGGTCGCGGTGACCTCCGGCGTGCTGCGCGACAAGGCCGCGCTCGATCTCGCCGGGCACCTGTCGCGGGTGACCCGCGGCCGCCCCCACGTCATCCTCAAGCTCGCGGTCTCGGCCGACGGCATGATCGGACGGCGCGACGGCGAGCGGATGATCATCACCAGTCCGCCGGCGCTGACCGCGGTCCAGGCGATGCGCGCGGAGATGGACGCGGTCGCCGTCGGCATCGGCACGGTGCTGGTCGACGACCCGCGGCTCACCGTCCGCCTGCCCGGGCTCGCTGGGCGCTCGCCGCTCCGCGTCATCTTCGATGCCGCGGCCCGCCTGCCGCTGGGCTCGAAGCTGGTCGCCACCGCACGCGAGGTCCCCGTCGCCGCGATCACGGGCCCGGCCGCGCCCGGGCCTGCGAAGGCGGCGCTGGCCGACGCCGGTGTCCGCATCATCGAGGTCGGCGACGGGCCGGGCGGCGTGAACCTCGAGGCGGCGCTGCGCCAGCTTGCCGAAGGCGACGTCGGCCGCATTCTCGTCGAGGGCGGGTCGCGGATCGCCTCCACCCTGGTCGGCGCCGATCTCGTCGACGAGGTCATCCTTTTCCGTGCCCCCGTGGTGGTCGGCTCCGATGGCGTTCGGGCGCTCGACGGCTATGCGCTGTCGGCCATAGAACGGAGCCCGCGCTATCGCCAGATCGAGGCGACGGTCGTCGGCGACGACCAGATGCGGCGCTACCTGAGGGTCCAGGGCTGATGTTCACCGGAATCGTCACTGAGGTGGGTATGGTGTCCGCGAGCGAGCCGCGGAACGACATCAAGCGCATGGCGCTATCCTGCAGGATTCCGCCCGAGGCGCTGCCCATCGGCGGCTCGATCGCCTGCAACGGCATCTGCTTCACCGTCGTGTCGGCCGGGCTCGCGCCGGGCGGTGACACGGTCTTCGAGGTCGAGGCCGGCCCGGAGACGCTCGCGGTGACAACGGCGTCGGCCTGGGATGTCGGCCGGCGCATCAATCTCGAGCGCCCGCTCCGCATCGGCGACGAGCTCAGCGGCCACGTGGTCAGCGGCCATGTCGACGGCGTCGCCACGGTCGTGCGCCGCGACGAGATGGGCGAGACGACGCGGTTCTTCTTCGACGTTCCGCCGGCCCTCGCGCGCTTCATCGCCCAGAAGGGCTCGGTCTGCCTCGACGGGACGTCGCTCACCGTCAATTCGGTCGCGGGCACGCGCTTCGACTGCCTCCTGATCCCGCACACGCTGGCCGTCACCACCTGGGGCGAGCGGCAGGTCGGCGACGCGGTGAACATCGAGGTCGACATGCTCGCCCGCTACGCGGCGCGGCTGGCCGAGACGGCGGACTGGAGCGCGCCGGCGGGGGCCTGACGGCGCGGCCCGGGGCAGCCTCGGGGCGCGCCACAGGGTTGCCACTCTTGGAATTCATCAGGCGTCCTTATCGTGCGCGACGGCGGCCCGTCGGCGACAAGGATGGATCCGCGTGTCCCAAACAGAGCGAACGCCTTGGCTGTGGTGGGTTGCCGGAGCCGACGCCGACGTGCTGCGCCAGTGCCCGAAGGCCGACCAGGTCTTCATCCAGCATCTCGGCCTGTCCCTCATCGGCGCATTCCTGTTCGTCTTCGCGATCACGTCCATCTCCGTCACCATCGCCTTTCCGGCGCTCCAGGGGGCGCTCCTGCCCCTCGCCATCGTGTTCTCCCTCCTCGTCGCCGGCACCGTGTTCCTGGTCGACCGCCTCTTCATCCAGGCCGACTGGGACTGGCAGGCGGAGAAGCAGAGGCGGACACTGGCCGGAGCGCGCTGGGAGGCGGAGTCCGGCGAGACACGGGTGCACATGGCGCTCGACTGGATCGCCTGGGCCCGCTGGTCGCTGCGGCGGGTCGGCCGCTTCTTCGTCATTTCCTTCCGGCTCCTCTTGTCGGCGGCGATCGGCTTCACGATCGCCTCGTTTCTGGAACTGGTCATCTATGGCGACGAGATCGGCCCGCTGATCCAGCGCCTCCACTACGAAGACAACCGGCAGGTCTACGCCGAGATCGACAGGCGGACCGAGGCCCTCGACGGCGAGATCGCGGCGGCGCGCGCCGAAAGGGACCGGCTGGCGGGCAGCAGGGCGACGCTCGAGGCCGAGCTGAGCGATCTCCTGCTGCGACCGCCCCCGGTGCCCTCGGACACGCGGATCGCCGACATCGACGCGCGCATCGCCGCCACCGGGGTGCAGCTCGCCGAGGAGACGCAGAAGTCGCAGCGCTATGCGGAGGACATGATCGCCGAGCGGCACGGGACGGTGCTCCGGGACGGCAATACCGGCGTGGCCGGCAGCGGGCCGCGCTTTGCGACGGCCGCGTCGCTGAAGGCGCTCAGCGACGCCAACATCGCCACCTTGGGCGCCTCGCTCCGCGTCCTCGAACAGGACAAGGCGGATGCGCTCCGGGACCGGGAGGCCGAGTACGTCGCGGCCAGCCGGCAGGTCGCGACCCGGCAAGGGCAGCTCGAGACCGAGATTGCGGCTGTTCGGACCTCGCTTGCGGCGGCGCAGGAGCGCTTCGACGCCCTCGAGACCGGCCGGGGCGGGACCATCGCGCGGTTCACTGAGGAACTGCAGGCCAACCGGGCGGATTTCGTTCCCTTTTCGGCCGGGGTGGCGAGCCAGTTTCGGGCGCTGCGCACCCTCTATGCCGAGTATGGCAGCACGTTCGAGAAGTGGATGCTGAAGATCCTCATCATGCTCCTCGAACTGACGCCGGTTCTCCAGAAGGTGTTCTTCTCGCCGAGCACCCTCTACGCGGTGAAGCTCGACGCGCGGCGCCGCTCGGAGGCCTATGACCATTTCGATCGCGAGGTCGCGCTCCGGCAGCAGCACCTAAAGCGCAAGGCCGATGCCGCGATCGACGAGCATCTCGACAGCCAGGGCATCGAACGCATGCGCACGGCCAATGTCCGCAACCTCACCGAGGAAAGGGGAGCTGCATAGATGGCACAGGAAATCATCCCGCCGGGCGCCGCGGCG
>JAEZEN010000219.1 GCA_023433185.1 Pseudomonadota bacterium
CTCCATCTCGCGCACCATGTCGTAGCCGAGATAGCCGAAGATGCCGGCGGCCATCGGCGGCAGGCTCGGCGGCAGCGTCAGCCGCGACTCGGCGATGATGGCGCGGAGCGCATCGAGCGGCGGGCCGGGCAGGGGCGAGAACAGGGGGCCGAGGCCCGGCTCGCGGTTGACCTCGGCGCGGCCGTCCTTCACCCGGAAGACGAGGTCGGGGTCGAAGCCGATGATCGAGTAGCGGCCGCGCACCGCGCCGCCCTCGACAGACTCGAGGAGGAAGCAGTTGGCCCGCCCGGCGGAGAGCTTGAGCATCGCCGAGACGGGGGTCTCGAGGTCGGCGACGAGCCGCGTCCACACCACGCCGGGCTCGCCGGCATCGTAGGTTCGGGCGAAGGCCTCGGCGGCGGGCTCGATCAGCATTGGGCCAGGTCCGGCGTCAGAGATTCGGGCGGAAGGCGCTGATCGCGGCCTGGAGGGCGGTGTCGTTGACCGTGACGCCGAGGTTCTGCTGCAGCTGGTAGACGTACTGGGTGAGGACGTCGTTGGCGACCTCTCCCGAGAACTGCTCCTCGGCCTGGGCGAGTTCCGGCGTGCCAGAGAAGTATGGCGGCACCGTCACCGCGGTGGTCACCACAACGATCTTCTCGCCATTGTCGCCGTCGGCGACCGCCGCGTGGCCCTGGGGGCCGCCGAACGCCGCATTGATCGCCTGTTGCGGGAGACCGGCCGGCGGATCGCCGATGCGGGTCACGCCGCTCCGCGATTCGACGGTGCCTCCGGTCTCGGCGACGATCGCCGCGAGACTGTCGCCGCTCGCGACCTGGTCGCGGATGGCCTCGGCACGCTCGGCGAGGCGCTCCTGGGTCTCGTCCGCCTTCCACGCGGCGATCACGGAATCGCGCACTTCGGCCAGTTCGCGGTCGCGTGGTGCGGAGACCGAGGTCACCGCGTACCACACATAGCCCTGGCCGGCGGCGATCGGGTTGTTCTCGAGCCCGACATCGCTTTCGAAAATGGCGGTGACGAGAGCCTGACCACCGGGTAGGTCGGGGACGGCATTGCCGTCCACGTCGCGGCCGCCGCCGTCGATGGCGGGAATGGTGCGCAGCGTCAGGTCGTAGTTGCGGGCGACCTCCTCGAGTGTCGCGCCGCCCGCACGGGCGTCCTCGATCACGTCGAGCTGGTCGGCGATCTCCTGGGCGGCCCGGCTCTCGGCGATTTCCCGCTTGAGCTGCTCGCTGACCTCGGCAAACGGGGTGACGGCCTCCGGTTCCACCGTGACGACACGGAGGATGACGGGGCCGAACTGGCCGTCGACAACGTCGCTCACCCCGCCCTCGGCGAGCGAGAACGCTGTGGCGGCGACGTTGGGATCGATGATCTCCTCGCGGCGGACGAGGCCGAGGTCGACTGCCTCCGGGGTCAGGTCGAGGCTCGCCAGCATTTCCTCGAAGGTGCCGCCGTCGGCGAGTATGGCGGCCGCTTCCTCCGCCTGCGCCGTGCCGTCGAACACGACCTGCTGCACCTGGCGCCGCTCGGGCGTGGTGAAGCGGGTGGCTCCGACCCGATCGTAGAGCTCCTGCGCCTCGGCATCGGTGACGGCGCCCGCGTCGGCGATGTCGGACGGGTCGAGGCGAAGAATGGTGGCCGCGCGGAGCTCCTCCGTCCGCCAGTCGCTCTTGTGTGCCTCGTAGAACTCGGCGAGCTCCGTCTCATTCGGATCCGGAATGGCGCCGACGCTGTCGGACCCCAGCACGATCCAGTTCAGGTCGCGCGTCTCGTTGCGGTATTCGTAGAGGGCGCGCATGAAGGCTGCGGGCACCCGGGTTTCGCCGGCGAGGCCGTCGACGACCTGCTGCCGGATGTAGCCGGCGCGCAGTTCCTCGACGTAGTCGTCCTCCGAGAGGCCGGCGTTGCGCAGGAGCATGACGAAGCGGGCCCGGTCGAAATTGCCCGAGGCATCCTGGAAGTTCTCGTCGGCCGCGATCTTCCTGCCGAGGGCATCGTTCGAGATGCCGAGTCCCATCCGCCGCGCCTGCTCGGTGAGAGTGGCGTCGGCCACCAGCCGTCCCAGCACCTGCTGCGGCAGCCCGAACATCTGCGCCTGCTCCGGCGAAATCTGCTGGCCGAGCTGCTGGCTGAGCTGGCGGAGCGCCTGGTCGTACTGCCGCGCGAACTGGCGGACCGTGACCTCGGTCGTGCCGACCCGTGCCACCATCTCGGCATTGAAGCCGGTGAAGAAGCCGGAGACGCCCCAGACGGCAAAGCTCACCACAAGGAGCGCGATGAGGACCTGCGCCACCCATGTAGTGGAAGCCTTGCGAAGCCTGTCGAGCATGGAAACCTCTGGTGCCGGGCAAGAAGCCTGATCCGCCCCTGAAAAGCGCGCGGATCATAGGGAGAGGCGCCAACTCGGGCAAGACAATGTCGGAGCGGGACCGATGGGGAGCGAAATGTCCCCCATCGGGCATGTTCAGCCGACGGGCGGTGCCCAGCGGGCGATCACCGGTGCGGAGCGCGCATATTGGTGGACGGGGTGCAGCGGCGCCCCGAGGAGAGAGGCGGCGCGCCACGGCCAGCGCGGGTCGGCGAGCAGGGCCCGGGCCAGCGCCACGGTGTCGGCCCGGCCCTCCGCGACGATCGCCTCGGCGACCAGCGGGTCGGCGATGAGGCCGACGGCCCGCGACGCGATCTTCGCCTCCTTCCGGATGCGCTCGGCGAACGGCACCATGTAGGACGGCGCCTCGGACGGGCGCCCGTCGGGATGGAGGCCGCCGCCGGAGGCGCAGATGTAGACCGCACCGTCCTCCTTCAACGCCGCGGCGACCTTGACCGCCTCGTCCGGGTTGAAGCCGTCCGCGACCCAGTCGGTGCAGGACAGGCGGGCGCCGACGGTCATCGTGGCGGGCAGGGCCTCGCGCACGGCCCGCGTCACCATCCGGATGAGACGCATGCGGTTCTCGAGGCTGCCGCCCCACTGGTCGGTGCGGTGGTTGGCGAGCGGCGAAAGGAAGGTGTGGAGCAGGTAGCCGTGCGCGCCGTGGATCTCGACATAGTCGAAACCGATGCGCTCGGCGCGCTTCGCCGCGGCGACGAAGTGGTGGACGATGCGGTGGATGCCGTCCTCGTCGAGGGCGACCGGGGTGTGCCAGGCCGGCGTGAAGGGGATCGCCGAAGGTGCCACGGTCTGCCACGGATCCTCGTCCGGTCCGAGCGCGCCGCCGCCCTGCCACGGCAGGCGGGTCGAGGCCTTCCGCCCGGCATGGGCGTGCTGGATGCCGAAGCGCGTCGCCTTCGGCGAGACGCGGCGCGCCGCCTTGAGCCGCCAGGCGATGCCGTCCTCGGCGTCGTCCGAGTAGAGGCCGAGGCAGGCATGGGTGATCCGCCCCCGGCGCTCGACGCCGGTCGCCTCGAGGGTGACCATGCCGGCCTGCGACATGCCCATGTTCATCCAGTGCTGGAGGTGCCAGTCGGTCGGCGCGCCGTCGTCGGCGGCATACTGGCACATCGGCGCGACGACGATGCGGTTGGGCGCCGTCATCGGGCCGAGCGTGATGGGGGTGAAGAGCGCTGAGGTCATGGGGGAGGTCCGGGAGGGGAGGAGCGTGTGAGAGGCGGAGCGTGGCACGCCACGGTGGGGGCGCCAAGCCAGGCGATTGTCGCGCCCTTTGTGTTTCGTGCACGCTTTTGCTACCCCGACGCGACATTCCGAAAGAGACACGGGGACGCGAGACGCTGATGGGCAAGCTGAGGCAACTGGTGGCGGGCAACTGGAAGATGAACGGCACCGCCGCTTCCCTGGCCGAGATCGACGCCCTCAAGGCGGGCATGGCCGGGACGAGTGCCGAAGTGGCGATCTGCCCGCCGGCGACGCTGATCGCCCGTGCGGCGGAGCGCGCCGCCGGCTCGAGCCTCCTGATCGGCGGCCAGGACTGCCACGCGAAGGCCAGCGGCGCCCATACCGGCGACACCGCGGCGGAGATGATCGCCGATGCCGGCGGCAAGCTCGTCATCGTCGGCCATTCCGAGCGCCGCGCCGACCACGGCGAGGGCGA
>JAEZEN010000251.1 GCA_023433185.1 Pseudomonadota bacterium
GCGCTCATGCTCGGTCGGACCTTCGGATCGTCGACGGCGCGGAGGATGTCCCTCGTCTCAGGCAGAAGCCGCGCCGCGAAGTCGGCGACGATGTCGCCACCGGGGAACGCCGGTCGCTCGAAGGGCACGGCGTGGAGGGCGTCGGCCGCGGCTCGGGCCGATTCCAGCGGCTTGCGATAGCGGACCGGCGCGACCGGCCGGATCTCCCACGAGGCCTTGAGCCGCTGCTGGGCCATCGACAGATAGTAGTCCGAGGGGCGGCGGAGATAGGCGACGATCTCGACCCTGGCGCCGAGCGGATCGAGGAGGGCGCGGAGCGGTTCCGGGCCGGTGTCGCCGATGGCACCGAAGAGCAGCTCGCCGGAGAGCACCACGACCTCCGGTCTCCGCCGGTCGATCGCCTCGACGATTGCCTTCCAGAAGCTGTCGAAGTCCTCGCGGATGGCGGCTCGGTCGTCGCCATATTGCTGGGCGTAGAGGCGCCCCAGTCGGTCGGGCGGGGCGACCCCGGCGATCAGGAAGTTCTGGTTCAGCGCACCCTTGGGATAGAGCACGCCACCCCGCCGCAACGGCCCGCGCGCTGCCGCAAGGGCGGTCTGCAGGGCCGTGGACCCCGCCTTCGGCATGCCGATGTGGAGGATCAGCCTCATCCGTCCCTTCGCCGCTGCGGACAGAGCCTTTCGGCGACCGGGCGGGGCTTGTCAATGTCGGCCGCGCCGCGGGGCGGAGGAGAGCGCGTCCGGAGCGCGACCCGAGGCTCTTGTCGGTCTCCGATCCATGTGCATAATATGAATACGATATCCTCTATATGGATACGAGACGGGAGCGGCGCATGGGCCTCAGGATCGCCATCGACACCGGCGGAACCTTCACCGACGTTGTTGCCATCGACGAAGCGACGGGGCGGATCACCGCGGTGAAGACGCCGTCGACGCCCTCCGATCCGAGCATCGGCCTGCTCGACGGCGTCGAGAAGGTGCTGAAGGCGCTCGACCGGCCGCCGGAGGATGTCCGGATGCTGCTCCACGGCTCGACGGTCGCGACCAACGCCGTGCTCGAGCACAAGTTCGACGGGCTCGGCCTGATCGTCACGCGCGGCTTCCGGCACATGATCGAGATCGCCCGCCAGTCGGTCCCGGACGGCTACGGCAACTCGTTCTTCTGGGTGAAGCCGCAGCGGCTCGTCCCGCTCCATCTGGTCCGCGAGGTTCCGGGCCGGATGCGCTTCGACGGTGCCGAGCTCGAGCCGATCGACGAGGCGGCTGTGCTCGAAGCCGTCCGCGAGCTGGTCGAGGACGGCGTCAGGTGCGTTGCCGTCTGCCTCCTCCACTCCTACGCCAACGGCGCCCACGAGCAGGCGGTCGGCGAGATCATCCGCCGGAACTTCCCCGATGTCTTCGTCTCGCTGTCCTATGAGGTGCTGCCCGAGTATCGCGAGTACGAGCGGGCGATGACGACGCTGGTCGACGTGCTGGTCAAGCCCTATTGCAAGACCTATCTCGAGAACGCCGCGCAGAAGATCCGCGCCCGCTCCGGTGACATTCCGTTCCTGATCATGCAGTCGAACGGCGGCGTAGTGAAGCACGCCACCGCCGGCGACCGGCCGGTGACGATGCTGCTCTCGGGACCGGCCGCCGGCATCCTCGGCTCGATCCACATGGCGGCGCTCGCCGGCTACAAGGACATCCTCACGATCGACGTCGGCGGCACCTCGACCGACGTCGCGATCATCGAGGACCTCAAGCCGATGTACACCTCGGCGTCCCAGGTCGAGAGCTATCCGGTCAAGACGCCGATGCTCGACATCGTCACCGTCGGCTCGGGCGGCGGCTCGATCGCCTGGACCGACGCCTACGGCCAGCTCAAGGTCGGCCCGCAGAGCGCCGGCGCCGATCCCGGCCCGATCTGCTACGGCCGCGGGGGCACCCGGCCGACCGTCACCGACGCGGCGATCGTCCTCGGTCGCCTGCCCACGGCGCTGATCGGCGGCGAGATCAAGCTCGACCTCGAAGCCTCGCGCGCCGCCTACAGGGAACTCGGCGAGACCTTCGGCATGTCACCCGAGGAGGTTGCCGCCGGTGCCCTCGAGATCGCCGCGGCCAACCAGGTGTTCGGCATCCGCCAGGTCACCACGACCCGCGGCCGCGAACCCGGCAACTACGCGATGGTCGCCTTTGGCGGCGCCGGCGGGCTGTTCGCCACGGAAGTCGCCGATTTCCTCGGCGTCACCACCGTCATCTCGCCGCCGGACCCGGGCAACCTCTGCGCCTTCGGGCTGCATGTCTCGGACGTGCGCCGCGACTACATCCGCACCATCGTCCGGCGTCAGTCCGGGGCCGACACCGCCGAGATCATCGCCGCGTGGAACGGCCTCGCCGAGAACGGCCTCGCCGACGTCATGGCCGAGGGTATCCCACGGGAACGAGTCGCGCTCCGTCGGATCGCCGACGTGCGCTACTTCGGCGAAGGCCACGAGGTGCAGGTCGACGTGCCCGTCGACCTCGACGACGAAGCCGCCGTCGCGCACATGTGGAAGGAGTTCCACAAGGTCCATGACCGCACCTTCGGCTTCCACTACGAGGGCGAACAGGACGTCGAGCTGGTCAATCTCCGCATCCAGGCGGTGGGCGAGCAGCACCGGCCGGCCCTGCAGCCGGCGGAGGGCGAGGCCCGGGCGGCGACGCCGTTCGCGACGCGGCCCGTCTACTGGCGCCAGAAGGGTTGGGTCGAGTGCCCGCTCTACCGCCGCAAGGAGCTCGCCGTCGGCCAGTCGGTCGCCGGCCCGGCGATCGTCGAGGAATACGGCTCCACCGTCGTCGTCCCGACCGGCTGGTCGGTCCGCGCCGATGCCTATGGCAACCTCATCGTGGAAAAGACCGGGGAGCGCGCGTGATGCTGGACAAGTCGCCTCAGAAGACCAGGCTCGGGCCCATCGAGCTCGAAGTCATCCACGGCACGATCCGCGCCGCCGAACTCGAGATCGAGGCGGCGGTGGAACGCACCGCCCGCTCGCCGATGATCCGCGATCAGCACGACTACCGCGTCGCCCTTTTCGACGCCAAGGGCCGGAAGCTTACCGGCCGCTCCTACTCGGCGATCGTCGAGCCGGTGTTCCAGTATTTCGGGGACGACATCCATCCGGGCGACGTCTTCTTCTGGAACGATCCGTACAATTCCTGCGGCGGCATCGGCCATGTCCCCGATCTCTGCACCACCGTGCCGATCTTCCTCGGCGACCGGCTGATCGGCTTCAGCCAGGTCTTCGGTCATCATGACGATGTCGGCGGCTCGGTGCCCGGCAGCCTGCCGGTGCACGCCACCGACTCGTGGATGGAGGGGCTGCTCGTCCCGCCGATCAAGCTCTACGAGGGCGGCAAGCTCAACACCGCGGCCTTCCGCATCATCACCCGCAACTCGCGGCTCTCCGAGCACCTGGCCGGCGACATGGATGCCGAGATCGGGGCGGCGCGCCTCGGCTCGCGGCGCATCGTGGCACTCGCCGAGCGCTACGGCATCGATGCCCTCGAGGCCGCCTTCGACCAGATCCTCCACAACACCGCGGAGATCTTCCGGCGCGAGATCCTCCCCAAGATCAAGGACGGCGTCTACCACTACGAGGACTACATCGAGGCGGACGGCGTCGATGCGCCGCGGCTCCACGCCATCCGCCTGACGATGACCAAGACGCCGGACAAGATCATTCTCGACTTCAACGGGACCGACCCCGAGGCGAAGGGGCCGATCAACTGGTCGCTCGACGCGGTCGAGGGCCGCTACTTCCGCAAGTGGCTTGCGCCGACGCTCCGCTCGCTCGCCGCCTCGCCCGAGCGTGCTGCCGAGATCGACTCCAACGAAGGCGTGCTCGACGTCATCGACGTCGTGTTCCCGGAGAAGGGGACGCTGATCACGCCGACCTTCGGCAAGCCGACCGGCATGCGCTTCTTCCTCATGCTGCGCTCGCTCGGCGTGTTCGCCGCCTGCCTGTCGAAGGCGACCGACGGCCGGATGCCGGCCGATCACGAAACCATCCGCATCTGGGGCCTCACCGGCGGCAGGACCAGCGAGGACTTCTACCTGTTCCGCGAGGTGCTCGGCGGCGGCAGCCCCGGGCGTCCCTGGGCCGACGGCTCCGACGTCGTCCACGTCGTGCCGAACTCCAAGAACCTGCCGGCGGAGTTCTCCGAGACCCGATACCCGATCCTCATCGAGCAACTCGGCCTCAAGGAGGATTCGGGCGGCCCCGGCTTCCGCCGCGGCGGGCTCGGCTACGACAAGAAGATCCGGGCGCTCGGCGAGTGCCGCCTCATCTCCAATGCCGACCGCTCGCTGCTCGCCTGCTATGGCGTCAACGGCGGCAAGGCCGGCCTGCCATACCGCGTCTCCGTGATCGATGCCGAGGGCACGGAGGCCGGTTACCCCGGCATGTCCGACACCGTGACGGTCAATGCCGGTGCCACCGTCCGCATCGTCACCACCGGCGGCGGCGGCTGGGGCGATCCGCTCCGGCGCGAGGTCGACAGGGTCGTCTACGACGTGCAGTGCGGCATCGTCTCCGAGGCGGCGGCGCGCGATCACTACGGCGTCGTCCTCCGCAAGACCGGGCGGAAGTGGGAGGCGGATGCTGCCGCCACCGAGGCGCTTCGTGCCGAGCGCATCAAGTCGCGGGGTCCTCTGCCGATGTTCGACCGCGGACCGTATTTTGCCGAACTCAGGAATCAGGGTGCGGTGACCCGCCCCGAGGGCTGGGCGGACCCGGACGAAGGCTGGATGGCGGTGGAAGGATAGCGTGTCGTCCAACCGGAGGAGCGGTCCCGCGTCCTTCGGTGCCCGCGCCCACGGCGCGAGCACCCCAGGCATGAGGATGGCGCCGCTCTCCACTGTTCCGCCGCACGTTGCGGCATTCCTGCGGGCCTTCGGCCTTTTCATGCTGAGTGCTCCGCGTTGCGGAGCCTCGAAGCACGGCCAGCGCCCTCGAGAGACCGACCGGAGCACGAGCCTTGGAAATCAAGCAGTCCTTCACCGTTGCCCGGCCGCTGCCCGAGGTCTGGGCACTGTTCCAGGACGTGCCGACGGTGGCGACGTGCATGCCCGGTGCCGAACTCATCGCCGACAAGGGTGACGGCGTCTACCAGGGCAGGGTGTCGATCAAGCTCGGGCCGTTCGGCGCCGCCTTCGAGGGCGAGGCGAAGGTCACGCCGGATCCGGCGAGTCACACCGGCCACGTCGAGGGCAAGGGCACCGACAAGCGCGGCGGCAGCCGATCGAAGCTGGTCATGGACTACACCCTCGCCGAGGTCGCGGCCGGCACCACGGTCGACATCATCGCCGACGTGCAGCTCGTCGGCCCGATCGCACAGTTCGGCCGCACCGGCATCATCAACGAGACCGCGAGCGTGCTCATCCGCCAGTTCGTCCAGAACGTCGAGGCGAAACTCGCGTCCGCGGCACCGGAGCCGGTTGCGGCGCAAGGCGAAGGAGCACCCGCCGCGAGCACGGCCGGCCCTGCTGTGCCGAGGCC
>JAEZEN010000258.1 GCA_023433185.1 Pseudomonadota bacterium
CGAGGACTGGGACGCGCGGAGGCCGACGCTCGAGCAACGCGTGATCGCCGCGGCGGGCAGCAACGAAGCCATCCGCGCCACGACGGGCCAGGTCTTCGCCGGCCTCAGCGCCACGGCCGCGGCGGAGATCTTCGCGCGCCCCCTCGCCCTCAGTGCCGCAGGCCGGGTCGTCAAGCTGGCGGCGCCCGACCGCCGTTCGGTGGAGGCGAAGGGCATCGCCCTTCCCTCGTTCACCAGCGCCGCGAAGGGCAACTGGACCTTCACGCTTGTCGACGCACCCTCGCGGACTCCGACGACCGGCGCCACGACGATCGAGTGGCTCGGCGTGCCCAATGCCGAGGATCTCCGCGCAATTCTCGGCAGCGTCGCCGCGCAGGTCAGCGAGATCGAGCCGGAGAACGCTCCGGCCCTCGCCGCGATCGAGCGCGACGCGCGGATGTGGCAGCGCTTCCTTGCGACCTACGCCCCCCGGACCGGCGCGTTGATCGAGATGTCGGGGCAGATGGAACTCGTCGCCGGGCCGATCCAGCGCAAGGTCGCCATCGAGGCCCGCCGGAAGCCCTGACCCGCCTCAGGTCTGCGGGCCGCTCAGCCCGATGTCCCGCTCGGCGCGGAAGACGTTGGCATAGAGGTTGGCGATCCACTGCCGGCCGCTTGCGGTGACGTTGAGATAGCCGATGGCGGTCTGCACTTGCGGGGCGATGCTGTTCCAGTAGAACTGCGGGTACTTGTGGATGAGGTCGGCCGGGCTGTGGTAGCCGAGCTGGCGGTTGAGGCCGGCCTCCTCGAATTCGTGGTAGAGCGCGTTGGCCTTGCGGATGTAGTGCGGGTCGCCGAGCTGGCCGATGAGGTCGGCGGCGCGGAGAATCCGCGCCTCCTCGCCGATCGGCTCGATGTCGGCGCCGAGCTCGCCGGGGAAGCGGGTGCCCTCGACCGCCCGGGCCACCCGTTCGGGATCGAGGAAGTCGAAGCCCTTGAAACGGTCCAGCGCGTAGAGCTTCGAGCGATCGACGTGGTGCGGCAGGAGTGCCGCGTCCGATGCGCCGCGCGGCAGCTTGATCCTCTTGTCGGTGGCGTCGACAACGAAGCCGTCCGGCCCGTCGCCGACCACGATGCCGCGGACATAGCCGATGTCGTGGACGAGACAGGCCATCATGACGTGGGCGTAGTCCGACGCCGTCATGTGGGTGTGGAGCGCCCGGCCGCGCATGATGTCGTGGCCGGCCAGCGTCACGAGCATCGTGTGTTCGACGTTGTGATAGAGCGCGTCGCTGTTGCCGATGCATTCGAGCGCCAGCCGCGCCACCGACGGCACGAACTGGACGAGGCGCCCGTCGGTGAACTCGAACCGCGTCGACATATACTCGGAGAGAAAATTGCCAAGTGCCTCGGCGGCGAGCTCCGGAACCGTGATCATAGCGCCCCCAACCAAACCCCATCTCCCGGTTCAGGATATACCATCGCCGGCGAAAGCGCTGTGAGCGACGCTACAGGCACGAAGGCGGGCCGCCTGACGATACAGCCGCCCCGGCCCCTCAGAGTTTGGCCGCCGTCCCCGGAATCAGCGGCACGAAGCGCACGTCGGCGAGGTCGCGCTCGACGATCTCCGTCCCTTCGCGGGTGAACTTCCTGAGCTTCTGGACGCCGTCCTGCGGTCCGATCGGCGCAACGAGGATGCCGCCCGGCCCGAGCTGGTCGAGGAGCGCCGGCGGCAGCTCCTCGGCGGCGGCGGTGACGATGATCTTGTCGAAGGGCGCGGCATCCGGCCAGCCCTCGACGCCGTCGCCGACCATCGTGGTGATGTTCTCGAGACGAAGCGTGCGAAACCGGGACTCCGCGGCGGCGACGAGCGTGCGGAAGCGGTCGATCGTGTGGACCCGGCGGCAGAGTCGGGCGAGCACCGCGGTCTGGTATCCGCTGCCGGTCCCGATCTCGAGCACCCGGTCGCGCGGGGTCAGCTCCAGCGCGGCCGTCATCATGCCGACGATGACCGGGGCCGAGATCGTCTGCCCGCAGTCGATCGGCAGTGCCCGCTCGGCATAGGCCTCGCGCCGCCCCTCGGCCGGCACGAACAGGTCCCGCGGCACCGCCTCCATCGCCGCCAGGATGCGCTGCTCCGTAATCCCCGCCTGGCGGAGGCGGAGGATCAGTTCGGCCAGCCGGACCCGGCGCGCCTCGTGCTCCTCCATGTCCGGCGCCACCGGCGTCAGGCCTCGCGTGCGAAATGGTGGCGGAGCGGATCGCCGAGGTCGTAGGCCGTCATGTCGAGCCGCAGGGGCGTCACCGACACCGCCCCCTGGTGAAGCGCCTCGAGGTCGGTGCCGGGCGAGATATCCGGCCGCTCGCGCTTGTAGGCAAGCCAGAAATACGGGTTGCCGCGGCCATCGACCCGAGCGTCGATATGCAGGCCGTGGGTGAGCCGGCCCTGCGTCGTGATGACGACGCCGCTCACCTCGTCGGGCCGACGGTTCGGAAAGTTGATGTTGTAGACGATCGCCGGCGGGAAGCCGAACTGGACGAGCTTGCGGATGATGCCCGGCGCGTGGGTCGCGGCGGTCTCCCAAGGGATCTCGCGGACGCCGCCCTCGAAGGTGTAGGCTTGGCTGAGGGCGATTGACGGAACGCCGAGCAGCGTTCCCTCGAAGGCACCCGCCACCGTGCCCGAATAGGTGACGTCGTCGGCCGCGTTCTGGCCTGAATTGACGCCGGACAGAACCAGGTCCGGCCTCGCGCCGAGGATGCGCCGGACCGCCATGATGACGCAGTCGCTCGGCGTGCCGCGTACCGCGAACTTCCGCTCGTTCACCTCGCGGAGGCGGAGCGGGTCGTTGAGCGACAGCGAATGTGAAAGCCCGCTCTGGTCGTTCTCGGGGGCGACCACCCAGACATCGTCCGACAGGGCCCGGGCGATGGTCTCGAGCACGCCGAGCCCCGGGGCGTGGATACCGTCGTCATTCGTCAGGAGGATGCGCATGGTGCAGGTGCTTCGCCGGTCTTGGTGGAGGTCCACCCATGCGCATAGAGGGGCGCACCGCCGCTGACAAGCGCTGCCCTCACGCCCGGGCGTGCCGGCGCTCTCGGCCGCGGGTCCGGATCGCGGTGAATCCGAAGGCGCCGACGAAGGCGATCGTCATGAGAAGAACGATCGTCGGAGCGGGTGCGCTGTCGATGAAGAAGCTCAGATAGACGCCCAGGAAGGAGGTGACGACGGCGATCGCGACGGCCATCGTCAACATCGCCCCGAAGCGCCGTGTCAGCAGAAATGCGATGGCGCCTGGTGCGATCAGCACGGCGATGGCGAGGATGATCCCGACAGCCTTGAGAGCGGCGACGATGGTGAGGGAGAGGATCACCAGCAGGGCGTAGTGAAGGAGCCGGACCGGCAGGCCGACGGCCCGCGCCTGCACCTCGTCGAAAGCGTGGAGGAGGAAGTCCCGCCACTTGGCGAGCAGCACGAGGGTCACCGCCACGGCGATGCCGCCGGTCTCCGCGATGTCGCCCCAGCCGACGCCGAGGATGTCGCCGAACAGGATATGGTCGAGATGCACGTCGGACTGGATCTTGGTGTAGAGGACGATGCCGAGGCCGAACATGCCCGAGAACACCACGCCCATCACGGTGTCCTGCTTGATGCGGCTGTTCTCCTTGAGATAGCCGGTGGCGAGCGCACACGCCATGCCGGCGGCGAAGGCGCCGATGCCGAGCGGCAGCCCGGCGATATAGGCGAGCACGACGCCGGGCAGGACGGCGTGCGAGACGGCGTCGCCCATCAGCGCCCAGCCCTTGAGCACGAGAAAACACGACAGGAGTGCCGCCGGCACGGCGAGCAGCACGGCAATGAGCATCGCCGTCTGCATGAACTCGAACCGGAAGGGGAGGAGCAGCGTGTCGATCACGGCACGGCGTCCAGCGCGGTGCCCGCCTGCCGGCGCGCCGCGATCAGCCCATGCTTCGGCGCGAAGAAGAAGGCGGCGAGGAAGATCAGCGTCTGCAGGACGACGATGATGCCGCCGGTCGCGCCGTCCAGGAAGTAGCTTGCATAGGCGCCAAACAGGCTTGTGAGGGACCCGATCGCCACACTGAGGGCGATCAGCCGCGGGAAGCGGTCGGTGAGCAGGTACGCCGTCGCCCCCGGCGTCACCACCAGGGCGATGACCAGGAAGGCGCCGACCGTCTGGAGGGCGGCGACGGTGCATACGGAGAGGAGCGTGAAGAAGAGCACCTTGAGAAACGTCGGCCTGAGCCCCACCGAGCGGGCGTGGCTCTCGTCGAAGAAGACGACCATGAGATCCTTCCACTTCGCAAGCAGGATGGCGAGCGAGACGAAGCCGATGATCGCGAGCTGGATCGTGTCCGCCGGGGTGATCGCGAGGATGTTGCCGAGCACGATGGTCTGGATACTGACCGACGCCGGTGACAGCGAGACCATGAACAGGCCGAGGCCGAAGAAGGACGTGAAGATCAGGCCGATGATCGCGTCTTCGCGGAGCTTGGTGCGCTCGTTGAGGAAGAGCATCGCCCCCGCCGCCAGCCCCCCGGCAACGAAGGCGCCGAGCGAGAACGGCAGGCCGAGCATGTAGGCGCCCGCCACCCCGGGCACGATCGAATGCGACAGCGCGTCGCCGATCAGCGACCATCCCTTCAGCATGAGATAGGCCGACAGGAAGGCGCAGACGCCGCCGACCAGCGCCGACACCCACATCGCATTCCGCATGTAGCCGTAGGCGAACGGCTCGAGCAGCACTTCCATCACGCGTCCCTGCCCTGATTGCCCTCGGCCGTGTCGTCGTAGAGGACGAGGGCCCGCTCGTCGTCGGTGAAGACCGATTGCGTCCGGCCGTCGGAACCGTCCTTGAGGATGATGTGGCGCAACACGCCGCCGAAGGTGCGCTCGAGGTTGGCCTGCGTGAAGACCGTCTCGGTCGGCCCGTAGGCGAGAACGGTGCGGTCGAGCAGCACGGCACGGTCGCAGAACTCGGGCACGCTGCCGAGATTGTGGGTCGAGACGAGCATCACCCGCCCCTCGTCCCGGAGCGAGCGGAGCAGCCCGATGATCGCCTCTTCGGTTCGGATGTCGACGCCGGTGAAGGGTTCGTCGAGGAGGATGATCCGCGCGTCCTGGGCGAGTGCCCGGGCGAGGAAGACCCGCTTCTTCTGGCCGCCGGAGAGTTCGCCGATCTGGCGCTTGCGATAGTCGGTCATGCCAACACGGGCGAGTGCGGTGTCGACGGCGGCACGGTCGGCAGCCTTCGCGATGCGGAGCGGCCCCATGTGGCCGTAGCGGCCCATCATGACGACGTCCTCGACCAGCACGGGGAAGTTCCAGTCGACCTCCTCGCTCTGTGGCACATAGGCGACGAGGTTCTCGCGGAGCGCCCGCTCGACCGGACGTCCGAGAATGCGGATCGTCCCCCGCCCCGTCCGCACGAACCCCATGATCGCCTTGAAGAGGGTCGACTTGCCGCTGCCATTGACCCCGACGAGCGCCGCGATGCTCCCCGCCGGCACGTCGAAGCTGGCATCATGTAGCGCGGTGAAGCCGTTCCGGTACGTGACGGTCACGTCGGAGACGACGATGCCGTCCGTCGCGTCCGCCCCCCGGCCGGCTCCGATCACTGGGCGAGGCCCCGGGCGATCGTATCCGCGGTGGTCCGCAGGAGGTCGATATAGGTCGGCACCGGGCCGTCGGCGTCGCTGAGCGAATCGACGTAAAGGACGCCGCCATAGGCCGCCCCGGTCTCCCGGGCGATCTGCCGGGCCGGCTTGTCCGATACCGTACTCTCGCTGAACACGGCCGGCACTTCGTTCTCGCGGACGATGTCGATCACCTTGCGCACCTGCTGGGGCGTGCCCTGCTGATCGGCGTTGATGGGCCAGATATACGCCTCGCGCAGATCGAAGTCGCGCGCGAGATAGCTGAACGCCCCCTCGCTTGTCACCAGCCAGCGCCGCTCCGCCGGAATCGCATCGAGAGCGGCCCGGATCGGAGCAACCGCCTCCGTGATCCGCGCCTTGTACGCCTCCGCATTGGCCTTGTAGGTCTCCGCATTCTCCGGGTCGTGGGCCACGAAGGCGTCGCGGATGTTGCCGACGTAGAGGAGTGCGGCGGTGGGCGACATCCAGGCATGCGGGTTGGGCTTGCCGCCATAGGGTCCATCGCCGATGCTGATCGGCTCGACGCCCTCGGAGACCACCGCCTGCGGCAGGTCGCCGAAATTGCGGAAGAACTTCTCGAACCAGAGTTCCAGGTTCAGGCCGTTCCACAGGACGAGGTCGGCGTCCTCGGCGCGGAGAATGTCCCCCGGAGTGGGCTGGTAGTTGTGGATCTCGGCGTCCGGCCGGGTGATCGACTCGACGATCGCTGCATCGCCGGCGACGTTTGCCGCCATGTCGGCGATCACCGTGAACGTGGTCACGGCCTTGAACTTTTCCGCGGCACCGGCGGCCGTGGGGAGGACACCCAGCGCCAGTACCGTCAGGGCTATTCTCAGATCCATGGGGTCGGGCCTCCGATTGCGAATAACTCGCAATATAGACTGAGGCTCAGAGTTCTGCAATTGACAATCATTCGCAAGTTCTGAGCGCACCTTCCCCGCCGAACGCTGCTCCGTCTCGACCGTCCGGGTGCGGTTTCAGAACTGCGGCGGCTCGTGCCCGGCCATGAGGCAGGCCGCCGTCACCGTGTTGGCCATCAGCATCGCGATCGTCATCGGGCCGACGCCACCGGGTACCGGCGTGATCGCCCCTGCCACCGACGCTGCCTCGGCGAAGGCGACGTCACCCACGAGCCGCGTCTTGCCCTCGCCGCGCTCCGGGGCCGGGATGCGGTTCATGCCCACGTCGATGACCGTGGCACCCGGCTTGATCCAGTCGCCGCGGACCATCTCGGGCCGCCCGATCGCCGCGACGACAATATCGGCGCGGCGCACCACCGCGGCGAGGTCGCGCGTCCGCGAATGGGTGACGGTGACCGTGCAGTTCCGGTTGAGGAGAAGCTGCGCCGAGGGCTTTCCGACGAGCGTCGAGCGACCAATCACCACGGCATCCCGGCCGGCAATGTCACCGCCCAGAGCCTCGCGGATGAGGATCATGCACCCCGCCGGCGTGCATGGCACCATCGGCATGCCGATGCCGGTCGTGAGCCTGCCGGCGTTGAGGGGATGAAGGCCGTCGACGTCCTTCCGGGGGTCGATCGCGGCGATGATCCTGTCCCGGTTCCGGTCGAGCGCGGGCGGCAGCGGGAACTGGACGAGGATGCCGTGGATTGCGGGGTCCTGGTTGAGTTCTTCGACGAGGGCGAGGAGATCACCCTCCGGGGTGTCCGCCGAAAGAGTATGCTGGACCGAATGGAAGCCGAGCTCCTCGGCCTTCCGTGCCTTCGCGCCGACATAGACCTGGCTCGCCGGATCCTCGCCGACGAGGACCACGGCGAGGCCGGGCACGATGCGCGCCTCCTGCTTCAGCCGGATGGTTTCCGCGCCGATCCGGTCCGTCACCCGCGCCGCAACGGCCTTGCCGTCGAGGAGGCGCGCGCCGTCAGCGGAAGACGACAGTTCGTTCGCCATTGATCAGAACCCTGTGCTCGAGGTGGAACTTGACCGCCCGCGCGAGCACGGTGGCCTCGATGTCGCGTCCCATGGCGACGAACGCGTCGGGCGACATGGCATGGTCCACCCGGCCGACGTCCTGCTCGATGATCGGCCCGCCGTCGAGCACCGGGGTCACGTAGTGGGCCGTGGCGCCGATCAGCTTCACACCACGCTCGTGGGCCTGATGATAGGGCTTGGCGCCGACGAAGCTCGGCAGGAACGAGTGGTGTATGTTGATCGCCCGCCCGAACAGGGCCGTCGCCATGTCGCTCGACAGGACCTGCATGTAGCGGGCGAGGATCACGAGGTCGATCTGCTCCCGCTCGACGAAGCCCATGATCTCGGCTTCCTGCTCGGCCTTGCGGGTCTTGTCCACCGGCCAGTGAATGAAGGCGACGTTCTCCGCCTCGGCCCGGCGCCGCATCGTCTCGTGGTTCGAGCCGACCGCGACGAGTTCCATCGGCAGGTGGCCGATCTCGTGGCGGTAGAGGAGATCGTTCAGGCAGTGACCGAACTTCGATACGAGGATCAGGACCCGCGGCTTCACCGCGAGGTCGCTGAGCTTCCAGTCCAGCCCGAAGCCGAGGGCGACCGGACCGAAGCCCCGGCTGAACGAGTCGGCGGTGACCGTGGCCGGCGCCGAGAACGCCACCCGCATGAAGAAGCGCTCGGTCTCGGGATCGCCGTACTGGGCGCTCTCGACGATGTTGCAATCCTGCGAGGCGATCGAGTTGGCGACGGCCGCGACGATGCCGCGGCGGTCGTTGGAGGCGAGCGTGAGGACGAAACGCGCCGGTTCTGCTGCCATCGAAGAAATATTCCTCTCAGTGAAGAAAGGTGCACAGGGGTACAGCCGTTGCGGCGTTCCTGCAACAGGGCAATTCGCCACCCATCCAAGGGGGGTGGCCGGCATCCGTGGAAATCGCTAGTGCTCGACGAGGTCACAAGGCGGAACGATTCCAATGGCGGAACTGGATACCGGAGGCAACAAGAAGCTCGCGCTGCTGATCGATGCGGACAATGTCCGGTCGAGCTTCCTGCCGATCATCATCCGCGAGGCCTCCGCCATCGGCACCATCGTGGTCCGCCGCGTCTACGGGCATTTCGCCAGTTCCACCATGGCTCCGTGGCAGTCCCTCCTCCACGAATATGCCCTGACGCCGGTTCACGTCCCGCCGGCCTCGCGCGGCAAGAACGCCACCGACATGAAGCTTGCGATCGAGGCGATGGATCTCCTCCACCAGAAGAGCCTCCAGGGCATCTGCATCGCGTCCAGCGACAGCGACTTCACGACGCTCGCCAGCCGGATCCGCGAGGACGGGCTCGAGGTCTTCGGCTTCGGCGAGAAGAAGACCACGGCACCCTATGTCGCCGCCTGCGACCGCTTCTTCTATTGCGATCTGCTCCTCGACCAGGAGAAGGAAGCGACCAGCCGGCCGCAGCGCGCGACGATCCCGCTCGACGAGATCGAGTCGGCGGTGGAAGATGCTTCCGGCGACGATGGCTGGGCGACGCTGGGCATGGTCGGGCACGTCCTGATCAAGCGTCGGCCCGACTTCGACCCCCGAAATTTCGGCTACAAGAAGCTCTCCGACCTCGTCGCCGACGTGACCGGGATCGAGGTGCGGCGCGAGGAGACGCCGAACGGCCCGTCGATCATGGTGCGGGTCCGGCCGGCAGCATCCCCCCGCCGCTGAGGCTTCGGCCGGCGCCGTTTGGCGTTTGACCGGCCGGCGTGCTACGCCCCATCGCCAGGGTCGAGAGGAGCAGGATGGCCCCCGCCGGACGGAAACCCGAAGCCCTCGCCTTCATCGCGTCGAGCGCAGAGGAAGCCCAGCAGGCGCGGGCGCGTCTTGCCGCGCGCTACGACGCAGTCGACCCCCACCGGGCGGACGCCGTGGTCGCCCTCGGGGGCGACGGCTTCATGCTCCAGACCCTGCATGCCTTCATGAATACCGGGAAGCCGATCTACGGCATGAACTGCGGCTCGGTCGGCTTCCTGATGAATGAGTTCCAGGAGGATGGTCTGCGCGAGCGCATCGCGTCCGCGGTCACGAGCTCGGTGCGCCCGCTGCTCATGCGTGCCACCGATGCCTTCGGCGAGACCCACCAGGCTTACGCGATCAACGAGGTGTCGCTGCTCCGCCAGTCCTACCAGGCCGCGAAGCTTCGCATCCTGATCGACGGCCATGCCCGCATGGAGGAACTGATCTGCGACGGCCTGCTCGTCGCCACGCCCGCCGGCTCGACGGCCTACAACCTTTCGGCCCACGGGCCGATCCTGCCGATCTACGCGCCGCTCCTCGCCATCACGCCGATCAGCGCCTTCCGCCCGCGGACCTGGCGCGGCGCACTGGTCCCCGACCGGGTGGAGGTGCGGATCGAAGCGCTCGAACCCGCGAAGCGACCGATCAATGCCGTCGCCGACAATGTCGAGTTCAAGTCGGTGATCGAGGTCGTCGTCGCGCAGGCGAAGGACGCCAGCAGCCTCATCATGTTCGACCCCGACCATTCGTGGGACGAGCGCATTCTCGCCGAGCAGTTCAAGTACTGACGGGCAAGACCGCGCTCGCAGGTTGCGTTCACTGCGCGCATCGTGCAATTGTCGACTTTCATCGAGTGCGATTGGAAGACCTATGCCACGCCCTTCTGCCAAAAATGAGTTTCTAGAATTTATCCTTAGTCAATACTACTCTGGCGACTCTGGGCAGGCCGCGCGGCTAAGCGGGTACACAAGGCAGCAGATCGACAATTGGCGCAGCGGAAAGAACACACCCAGAGAGTCCACTATAACATGGCTCATTCATCGCGCTTTTGTTCCGGAATACAGAATAATAGTTGAATTCGCATATTTGGCTATCGATGGCTCCGAAAAACCCCTCCGATCGATCCTCAGCAAGATGCTCGAAGGCCACCACAAGTCAAATGGAATATACGCATTCTACGACTCCTCTGGTCAGTTGATATACGTTGGAAAAAGCCAAGGGAACCTCCTAGACGAATGCTACCAACAAATTCGAAAGCCACCAAAGAAATCCGTCTTCCCCAGGGGGATTAGGCCTCCAAAGCGCCGGCTAAGTATGGTACGTTATTTGTCTGCATATGAAGTCACAGGAATCGACTTGGAAGACAACGCAAAACACGTTGAAAGTCTCATCCTCAGAATTAGCAAACCATCGCTGAATTCAGTTCTTGGAACACTTCAAGACGCGGATAAGGAATTGGTTGCGCCTTAGTTTTTATGTCGGCGGCTGCCAGCGGGTGACGAGATCGGCGAGGTTCGGGCGCGGGCGGTCCTGGTAGGGCACGGTCGAGGTCCCGATGTGGATGAAGCCCACGAAGCGTTCGCCGGGCTGGAGCCCGAGGACCCGGCCGGCCTCGGGATCGTAGGCGATCCAGCCGCTGACCCACTGCGCCGCGAAGCCCAGCGCATTGGCGGCGAGGACGAGGTTCATCGCCGCGTTGCCCGCGGCGAGCAGCTGCTCGAATTCCGGAATCTTAACGTGCGGCGCCGCCCGGCTGACCACGGCGACGACGAGCGGCGCCTGGGCGAGCCGTTTCCGCTCCTCCTCCAGCTTCTTCTCGTCGGCGTCCGGGTGCTTCGCCTTGTGAACCGCCGCGAGCATCGCCCCGGCCTCCAGCCGTGCATCGCCCTCGAAGACGATGAAGCGCCAGGGCGCGAGCTTGCCGTGATCCGGCACGCGCGAGGCGATGGTCAGGATTTCATCGAGCTGCGCCGCGTCCGGGCCGGGCTCGGCGAGGAAAGCGGAGGAAACCGAACGGCGGGTCTTGAGGAGGTCGAGAGCATCCATGGCGGTGAATCTATCCGGCGTCGGGCGCCGCGGGAAGCGACGCCCTTGAGGTGCGCGGTCAGGTCGCGGCGAGCGCCTGGTCGAGGTCGGCGATGATATCCTCGGCGTCCTCGATGCCGACCGAGAGGCGGATCACGTCGTCGCCGGCGCCGGCCGCCGTCCGCTGTTCGGGGGTGAGCTGGCTGTGGGTCGTCGACCAGGGATGGATGATCAGGCTGCGGGTGTCGCCGATATTGGCGAGGTGCGAGAACAGCTTGACGTTGGAGACAAGCGCGATGCCTGCCGCCTCGCCGCCCTCGATGCCGAAGGTGAGCACCGCACCGGCGCCCTTCGGGCAGTATTTCTGGGCGAGCTTGTGGTGCCGATCACCCGGCAGGCCCGCATAGCTGACCCAGGTCACCTTGGGGTGCTTGGTCAGGTACTCCGCCACGGCCCTCGCGTTGTCCGAGTGCTTCTGCATGCGGAGCGGCAGGGTCTCGGCGCCGGTCAGGATGAGGAAGGAATTGAACGGCGAGATCGCCGGCCCGAGGTCGCGGAGACCGAGCACACGGCAGGCGATGGCGAAGGCGAAGTTGCCGAAGGTCTCGCCGAGGATCATGCCGTTGTATTCGGGGCGCGGCTCGGAAAGGAACGGGTAGCGGTTGCTCGCCGTCCAGTTGAACTTGCCGCCGTCGACGATGATGCCGCCGATCGAGTTGCCGTGGCCGCCGATGAACTTGGTCAGCGAGTGGATGACGATGTCGGCGCCGAAGTCGAGGGGCCGGCAGAGGTAGGGCGTGGCCAGCGTGTTGTCGACGATGAGCGGCACGCC
>JAEZEN010000462.1 GCA_023433185.1 Pseudomonadota bacterium
GCGCTCGACGACGCCAGCCGCCCGGTCCGCCCGCCGCTCCTCTCCGCGCTCCGCGAGCCGGCGTTCCTTGTGCTGATCACGGTCGGCGGCCTGATCCAGGGCAGCCACGCCATGCTCTACAGCTTCGGCAGCCTGTTCTGGCACGCCCAGGGCTTCGGCGGCGTCGCCATCGGCGCCTTCTGGGCGGTGGCGGTCGCCTGCGAGATCGTGTTCTTCATCTACGCCGCGCCGCTCATGCGCCGGATCGGCCCGGCCGGGTTCCTCGTCCTCGGCGGCTGTGCCGCGATCGTGCGCTGGCTCGTCTTTCCGCTCGAGCTCGGATTCGCCGGCTATCTGGCGCTCCAGACGCTCCACGCGCTCAGCTTCGGCGCCGTCTATCTCGGCAACCAGCACATGATCGCCCGCGCCGTGCCGGAGGAACTGACCGCCTCGGCGCAGGGCGTGCTGGCGATGGTCATCGGGCTGTTCGCGGCGCTCGCGACGCTGGTCTCCGGCCCGCTCTACGAAGCCTTCGGCGGCAACGCCTTCGTGCTAATGGCCGTGCTGCCGGCCATCGCGCTCGTCACCCTCGCGGTGGCGTGGGGCTCGGGGTGGCTGGAGGCGGTGCGGGGGTGAGGGCAACTGAAACAGAATACTACGATTCCGTTTCAATGTCCCGAGACCGGTGGCCCGTCAAGAATCAAGGGTGATGACATAGATGCGGAGGCCCCTTGACAGCCACATCTGTCGCATCTATATACGTCATTCCAACCATCTATGGGGACATCTCATGGCCGAAGTCCTAACCGTTCTCACTTCCAAGAGCGCAAGCCACATGATTGCCGACGGGGGGTCCCAGTCTTGGAAGATTGGCCGCCGCCGCGCCGCCCGCTGCGCCTATGTCGTATGCGTCCGCCACCAGCAAGGCCCCTACAAGGCCGAAGGCAATGAACCGCATAAGCACGCTTTTCTGGTTGGCCGAGTGAGCGGTGTCGTTCCCGCCTCCGACTCCCCGGATCGCCTTCGCGTTGAGTTTTCGGAGTATGCCCTCGTCAATGGCCCGCTCATTCCGCTCTACAGCTCCAGCCCGACGCAGTATTTCCCGTCGCTGGCCAGCATCGGAATCGACGAGCACGCCCTCCAATGGAGGGCTATGGACGAAATGCCCGACGATACCACCGCAAACGATGCCCCCAAAGATGGTGGAGATGGAGATAGCATCTCTACCATCTCCGTGTTTACGCAGGCCAAGAAGCTGATAGCCGACAGCCTCCACGTGCCGCTGAGCGCCGTCGAAATAACCGTCCGCAGCTAAACCGGCACCCACCCTCGGCACAGACGCGCCGCTGGCCGATGAAACAGAATTACCAATTCCGTTTCTGACGGCGGCGCCTGGCCGCTGCCGTCGCTCCGCCTCACCCCCACAGCTCCCGCCCGGGCGGATACACCAGGCTGCCGTCGTAGCGCAGGCCGGGGTCGCGGTCGCGGGCGAGCAGCAGCGGCCCGTCGAGGTCGACGAAGTCGGCGTCCTGCGCCAGGAGGAGGGCAGGGGCCATGGCGAGCGAAGTGCCGACCATGCAGCCGGCCATCACCCCGAGCCCGAGGCGCTTCGCTTCCCGAGCCGCGGCCAGCCCCTCCGTCACGCCCCCGGTCTTGTCGAGCTTGACGTTGACGGCGTCGTAGCGGCCGACCAGCGCCGCGACGTCGGCTGCGAGGTGCATGCTCTCGTCGGCGCAGATCGGCACCGGATGGGGGATCGCGGCGAGCGCGTCGTCGCCGCCGGCCGGCAGCGGCTGCTCGATCAGTTCCACGCCCGCCGCGGCGCAGGCCGTGATGTTGGCCGCGAGGCCGCCGACGTCCCAGGCCTCGTTGGCGTCGACGATCAGGCGGGCGCCGGGCGCACCGCGGCGGACGGCGGCGATCCGCGCCGGGTCGCCGGCGCCGCCGAGCTTCACCTTGAGGAGCGGGCGGTGCGCCGCCTCCCGCGCCGCCGCTTCCATCGCTTCCGGCGTGTCGAGGCTGAGCGTGTAGGCCGTCACCAGCGGGCGGAGCGGGCCGAGGCCGAGGATCGCCGCGGCGCTCCGGCCGCTTCGTTTGGCCTCGAGGTCGAGCAGCGCGCAGTCGAGGGCGTTTCGCGCCGCCCCGGCCGGCATCGCGGCGCGGAGCCCCTCCCGGTCGAGGCCGCCGCCGATCGCTTCGGCCATCGCGGCGATCGCGGCGAGGGTTCCCGCGACGGTCTCGCCGTAGCGCGCATAGGGCACCGATTCGCCGCGGCCGACATCGGCGCCCTCGCGAATCACCGCCACCGCCACCACGGCCTCGGTGCGCGCCCCACGGGCGATGGCGAAGCGGCCGGCGATCGGCCATGTTTCTGCGGCAGTTTCGAGATATCTGAGCATTCACGGACAGGTGCGGTTGCCGCCGGCGACCCGCAGGGGCAAACTCCGGCGGCAAGGCTACGGCGCGGCGGCCGCGTGCTCAAGGACGCCGGCAAGGATTTCCAGGACGCTTCGGGCCGATGGCCGATACCGACGCCATTCTCAGCGGGACCCTCGATCGAGTCGCCGACCGCGACGCGACGCGCCTCGTCGCCCGCGGCGCCTGGGTCATCGACACCGCCGAGTCGCTGGATCGGGTGACGGCCCGGGCCGCCGCGGAGACGGCGGGCCGCGTCATCCTCGATCTCTCCGGGGTCAGCCACATCGACACCGCCGGCGCCTGGCTGATCGCCCGCGTCGTCTCGGGCCTCGAGAGCCGCGGCGTGGCGGTCGAGATGATCGGCCTCTCGCAGAACGCGCGCCGGCTGCTGTCGGCGGTGGAACCTGCGACGCACATCACACCCGCGCAACCCGAGCGGGCGAATCCGCTGGTCCTCCTCTTCGAGAGGCTGGGCCGTTCCACGGCGAACGGCTGGGACGATGTCGTTCAGGCCCTCGGCATCCTCGGCGGCGTGGTGCGCGGCCTCGTCCGGGGCGTGCGCCATCCGTCGCGGCTCCGTTTCACCGCGATCGTGCACCAGATCGACCGCACCGGCCTCCAGGCCGTGCCGATCATCGCCCTCATTTCCCTGCTGATCGGCGGCATCGTCGCCCAGCAGGGCGTCTTCCAGCTCCGGTTCTTCGGGGCGGAGGACTTCGTCGTCGACCTCGTGGGAATCCTGGTGCTCCGCGAGCTCGGCGTCCTGCTCACCGCGATCATGGTCGCCGGCCGCTCGGGCAGTGCCTATACTGCCGAAATCGGCTCCATGAAGATGCGGGAGGAACTCGACGCGCTCACCGTGATCGGGCTCGATCCGGTCGAGACGCTGGTCATGCCGCGCATCATCGCGCTGGTCATCGCGCTGCCGCTTCTCACCGTCATCTCGAACATGTTCGGACTCCTCGGTGGCGCCATGGTCTCCTTCATCTACGGGGACATGGCATTCCAGCGCTTCATCCTGCTGCTCCGCGATGCCGTCGACATGAGCACCCTGATGGTCGGCCTCATTAAGGCGCCATTTATGGGACTCATCGTTGGATTGATCGCAGCCAACGAGGGTCTCAACGTTGAAGGCAGCTCCGAGTCGCTGGGCCGGCGGACGACCTCCTCGGTGGTCAAGGCGATCTTCATGGTCATCGTCGCCGATGGCCTCTTCGCGATCTTCTTCGCGGCGATCGACTATTGAACACGGCGTCTGACCAGGTGATCGAGTTCGTGCCCGCGCCGGATCGCCGCGGCGACGTCGTGCTGTCGGTGCGCGGGCTCACCGCCGGCTTCGCCGAGCGGAACGTCATCGAGGACCTCGACCTCGACGCCTATGGCGGCGAGATCCTCGGCGTCGTCGGCGCCTCGGGCACCGGCAAGACGGTGCTGCTCCGGACCATCCTCGGCCTCATCCCCAAGCGGGCCGGCACGATCGAGATCTTCGGCGTCGACGTGGAGACCTGCAGTTCCGCCGAGCGCGAGGCGATCGACCGCCGCCTCGGCGTGATGTTCCAGATGGGGGCGCTGTTCTCCTCGCTGAATGTCCTCCAGAACGTGCAGGTGCCGATGCGCGAGCATCTCGACCTGTCGCAGGGGCTGATGGACGAGCTCGCCCGGGTGAAGCTCGACCTCGTCGGCCTGCCGCCGGATGCGGCGGGCAAGTTCCCCTCGGAGCTGTCGGGCGGCATGACCAAGCGCGCCGGCCTCGCGCGGGCGCTCGCGCTCGACCCCGAGATCGTGTTCCTCGACGAGCCGACCTCGGGGCTCGACCCGATCGGCGCCGCCGACTTCGATCACCTCATCGAGACGCTCCGCGACACTTTGGGGCTGACCGTGTTCATGGTAACCCACGATCTCGACAGCCTGCACACCGCCTGCGACCGGATCGCCGTGCTCGCCGACAAGCGCGTGCTCATCGAGGGATCCTTCACCGAGATGCTGCAATTCGACCACCCCTGGGTGCGGAGCTACTTCCGCGGCCCGCGGGCGCGCGGGCTGAACGTCTGAGGCCGGCATGGAGACACGCGCCCGCTACGCCCTGATCGGCTTCTTCACCCTGGCGGTGATCGTCGCCGCCTTCGGCTTCGTCTACTGGCTGAAGCGCCTCGACGAGACCGGGCTCCGCACCACCGTCTATTTCGAGTTCTCGGGTTCGGTCGGCGGCCTCGCGCCGGGCGGGGCGGTCTATTTCGCCGGCATCAAGGTCGGCAACGTGACGGCGCTCGCCTTCGCCACCGAGGATCCCAACAAGGTGCTGGTCACCGCCGAGGTGCGCCAGGACGTCCCGGTGAAGACCGACACCCGCGCCGTCGTCGGCTCGAACCTCCTCACCGGCGTCGCCTATATCGAGATGACGGGCGGCACCGGCGCGGCGCCGAGCATCTTCACCCAGACCCCGCCCAATATCGTCGGCACCCAGTCGGCCTTCAGCGACGTCCTCGCCGCGGCGGGCTCGGCGGTGAGCCGCCTCGAATCGATCGCCGCGCGCCTCGACACCTTCCTCGCCGAGAACCAGGCGTCGGTCACCAACACCACCAAGAACGTCGAGGCCTTCACCGGCGCGCTCGCCGAGAATGCCGAGGACATCAGCAGCTTCCTCGCGAGCGTGTCGGAGCTGTCCGACACCGCGAGCCGGCTGTCGTCGCGCCTCGACGGCATCATCGCCAAGGCCGACGAGATCGTCACCGCGGTCGATCCCGCCAAGGTCGACGGCATCCTCACCTCGACCGACGACTTCATGCGCCGCGCCGCCGACGCCTCGGACAACATCCAGGGCGTCATCGCCCAGGCCGAGACCATCGCCACCCAGCTCGGCGAGTTCTCGACCGGCCTCAACGAGACGCTGGGCAATGTCCGGCAGGTCGTCGCCGGCATCGACCCGGTCAAGGTCCAGTCGGCGGTCGACAACCTTTCGAGCTTCTCCGACCGGCTGCGCGAGGTCACGCCCGACGTCGACGGCATCGTCGCCGACGTCAAGGCGACGGT